>NZ_JBRAGO010000079.1:0-20957 GCF_052746595.1 Leptodesmis sp. | reverse complement strand
AGAGAACGGTGGTTTTCCGATCAGAGAAACTACCGTTCTGGACTTGGATAAAGTTTAGTTCTGGACTGAATCCGGTTCAAGTTGAAAACAGTGATTTCTTTGCAAGAGTAGGTTTTCTAGCTGAATCCAATTCAGTCTCTAAGTAGCGGGAGGTCAGTCTGGCCTCTTTTTGATTGTGAATGGATGTTGTGAGTAGGTGTTATATCAATTCTCTAAGTCATACCAATTCTCTAACTTGAAACGACACATCTTGGTAGGGGCAAATGGCCGTTCCCTTCTGCACCAAATTTTTTGTAGTCTTCGTTTTTGGAAATGGTCTTAGGAGGAGCGGTGGGGCAGGGACGTTCAGTGGTTTGGCAACCTAGTTCGATCGCAGCTCTGCCACCAGCAGGAACCGTTCATGTCTGGCGAGCGAGTTTAATTCAGCCACCTGCGATCGCCCAACAACTCGCTCAATCCTTATCACTAGATGAGCAAGCCAAGGTCGAGCGCTTCCGATTTGTGCAGCATCAACAGCGATCGCTAATCAGTCGTGGTCTGTTACGGTCATTGCTGGGACGTTATCTGGAAACCGATCCAGCAACTTTGAAATTCGATTACGAAGCCCACGGTAAACCAGTGCTGTCTCGCAGTCCGGGCTGGCCGAATGTGCAGTTTAACCTGGCGCACTCCCAGGATCTGGTCGTTTATGCGATCGCTGTGAATTTTCCCGTTGGGATTGACGTGGAATATCAGAGAACAATGGCCGATAGGATGGAAATTGTTCAACGGTTTTTCTCAACATCAGAACAGCAGGCTTTAAACAAGCTATCTGGTGAAGTGCAAAAGACGGCTTTTTTTGACTATTGGACGGGGAAAGAAGCCGTCCTGAAAGCAACGGGTCAGGGATTAGCCGGACTATCTAGCGTCGAGATTTCTTTGCCCGATTGCTCCGTACATCTCCAAGGCGATCTGGCTCAACGCTATCCAACCCAATCCTGGCAAATCCGCCTATTTGAGCCGGAAGAGAACTACAGTGGCGCGATCGCAATTCCCCGACCAGAGGCAGAATTTCTATTTTTTGAATGGCAAAAAGGGAGCAGTGATCGCCCATTCCTTGAGTGAATTTATTTCACAAAATTTGACAGTTTTGCGTCTCATGCGAAAGTATTAATTGAGAGTGTTGGAGAAGTGTGGAAAAGTTAACAACCTGAGCGGAATTCAATCAACCGGGTGTACAACTAGGTGTACACGTGATTTGCAGTTCCAGATCTCCATCAGAGTCTTGTGAAGGTTTCCAACTTTGGAACAACCTCAATCAACGCTCTTTCCTGTGTCGCAACATTTCCAGATAGCTCGGTACGCAATCACACAAACGAAGGTTAATCGCTTCATGGAATTTTCGATCTCCGCCCTGCTTGCTAACTTTACAGATGACAAATTAGTCGCGCCCAAGGCTTTAGAGAAAAAGCTGGATTGTAAGGATGATGCCAGCATTCGCAAACTGCAGATCGCCCTGGATGCACTGGAGAAAATCGGCATTCTGGTTAAAGATCGCGGGCGGTATCGCCGGGTTTCGGAAGACGGCGTGGTCGAAGGGAAACTGCGCTGCTCCAGTAAAGGATTCTGTTTTGCCATCCAGGATATCGAAGGATCGGAAGATATCTATATCCGAGAAAGCCAGTTAAATAATGCCTGGAATGGCGATCGGGTGCTGGTGCGAGTCACCAAGGAAGGTAGCCGTCGGCGCAGTCCAGAAGGCGAAGTGCGGTTGATCCTGGAGCGATCCAATCCATCTGTACTAGCGCGAGTGAAACAGACCGATGATGGCTTTCGTGCCGTTCCTTTGGACGATCGGCTACTGTTTGAGTTGATGTTGCAACCCAACGGTGAACCAATCGAGCAGGCCGTGGATCAACTGGTACACGTCCAGGTGTTGCGGTATCCCCTGGGGCAGCATCCTCCAATTGGCCGAGTGGCCCGGATTTTGGGTGGAGACACCGATGCCTCGGATGTAGATATCGTCTGCTGCAAATACGATCTGCCTTCCGAGTTTCCGGTTGCCGTAGAAGAAGCCGCCGCTGACCTGCCCACCAAAATCACGAAAACGGAACTGAAAAGTCGGCTGGATCTGCGCCAGATCACCACCCTCACCATCAAACCTGACACCCAGCCCGACAAACTGGATGGCCTGGATGATGCCATTACCCTGGAAAAAACAGAGTCGGGTGACTGGCAATTGGGCATTCATATCGCCGATGTGGCCTATTATGTGGAGCCGGATTCGGCGATCGATCGGGAAGCTCAGAAACGCGGGGTGTCCGTCTATCTGGGCAACAAGATCGTTCCTATGCTACCTGCGCCAATTACCAGCAACCTGTGTGCCTTTTTAGTCGGCAAAGATCGGCTGGCTATCTCAGTCTTGGTGACGCTGGATGCGGCAGGGCAGGTGCTGGAATACGAAATTCAGCCCAGTGTGATTCAGGTTGATTATCAACTCAGCTACCAGCAAACCCAGGCTATCCTGGAACGAGCTAGCGACGAAAATTCTCTGTCAAAAGCAGATCTCAAACAATTTGCCCCGATTTTGGAGTGGATCGATAACCTGGCTAACCTGAGCCGCGTCTTGAAACAGCAGCGTCAGCAGCGGGGAGCCTTTGAGCTCAATCTTCCGGAGAAACCGCTGCCCCTGGATGCCAGCAGTAAGCCAGAACATGAGGCATTATTCAGGCCCAAGTTCCACTATGACGATGAGGGGGCGTTAGGTGCAATGGTCGTCTCTCCCTCCATTCCCACCCACACGATGCTGGCCGAGTTCATGTTGTTGGCAAATCAACTGGTGGCCGCTCACTTGCAGGCGTTGGGTGTTCCTGGCATCTACCGGGTGCATCCTACTCCTGACCCGGATGATGTGCAGGAGTTGATGAAACTGGCAAGCAGTATGGGCATCGACCTGCATCTGGAACAGGAAGACACTGTGCGACCCCAAGACTACCAGTACTTCACCCAGAAGTTTGCTGAGTCCGATGCCGAGCGTGTCCTGACTTACCTGTTGCTGGAAACTCTCAAGCCAGCTTTTTACAGCACCACTCCCAAATCTCACTTCGGACTGGCGCTGGAAGACGGCTATACCCATTTCACCTCCCCGGTGCGACGCTATCCCGATTTGTTGATTCAGCGGGTGCTGCACGCTGTCTTTAATGAGGGGCGCGATCGCAAAACCAGCCGTGCCAAAGAAGTGGTCGATCTCCGGCACAGTTCCTGTCATGGTGAAATTAGCTGGAACGTCCTGCCGCCAGAAATCCATCAGGAATTGGAATTCCATTTCCATAGGGTGGTGGTGCATCTCACGGAACGGGAACGCATTGCCCAGGAAGCCGAACAGGATCTAGAAGGGCTGAAGAAAGCCGAGTTGATGCGGGAACGCACCGGAGAAGTCTTCCACGGTCTGATTACCGGAGTGCAATCCTACGGCCTATTTGTGGAAATTGAAGAACTGCTGGTGGAAGGATTGGTACACGTCAGTTCCCTGAAAGACGATTGGTACGAATACCGTTCTCGTCAGCAAACTCTGGTCGGTCGCAAAAACCGCAAACAGTACCGGCTGGGCGATCGCATCGAAGTCCAGGTCAAGAGCGTGGACTATTACCGACAACAGATCGACCTATTAGCCGTTGGGGGTGGCAGTGAAGCCTCCGAAGAACCAGAAATTGATGAGGACACGGACGCCCCTGCCGATGACGATGAACTCTAAGGCGATTGGAGCCCAAATTCCTCTTGTAGGGGTGAATCGCTGTACGTCCTTATGAACAGCATTCGTCCCCTGATTTTGGGTGTTACAGGAGCGTCCGGCCTCATCTATGCAGTGAGATCGCTGAAGTTTCTTTTAGAAGCGGACTATGCAATTGAACTGGTGGCTTCCAGAGCCGTCTATCAGGTCTGGCAGGCAGAACAGAATGTGCGAATGCCTCCCGATCCAGTACAACAGGAACAGTTCTGGCGCCAGCAGGCTGATGTGATGACAGGTGGAAAACTGATTTGTCATCCGGCTGGCGATGTGGGCGCGACGATCGCCAGTGGTTCGTTCAAAACTCTGGGCATGATCGTCATCCCCTGCAGCATGAGTACCGTTGCTAAATTGGCCGCTGGCCTCAGTTCCGATCTGCTAGAACGAGCCGCAGATGTACAACTGAAAGAAGGCCGTAAACTGGTTCTGGTGCCTCGCGAAACCCCTTTCAGCCTGATTCATCTCCGCAACCTCACCACCCTGGCCGAAGCCGGAGCATGCATTGTCCCTGCCATTCCCGCCTGGTATCACCAACCGCAGACGATCGAAGACTTAGTGGATTTTGTCGTGGCACGAGCCTTAGATCAGGTGGATATTGACTGCGTACCGCTCAAACGCTGGCAAGGCGGGGAGCGGGTATGAGTTTTGAAAGGCTGCACATGCTTGAAGGGTGAGATCAGGATGGTCTAGCAGTTGTATCAAGGTTATCCCAACTGCTTGCCAGATCGAAAGGTTCGGTCGCGGTGCATAACTTCCAGGTAGATATATTCCAGGCAAATGGGTTGGCGGGAGATGAAGTTGAGAGGAATACCATCGAAGGCAGCCAGAATTTCTTTTAATTCCATCGATCGCGGCAACCAGAAGGCGAGTTCATTCCCATAATGACGGTGAGTAAAACCCAGTTCCTGGGCACGGGCGATCGCAGCCGCTTCCTGGTCGGTTTTCACCAGAATGATTTCTTCAGCCGGAATCCACCGCCGCAATTCGGCCATGCTGCCTTCAGCCAGTAACCGTCCCTGTTTCAAAATGCCAATCTTTTGGCATAACCGTTCAGCTTCATCCAGCAAGTGAGTGGTCAGCAGTACGGTAATGTTCTGACTTTTTAACTCGTGGATTAATTCCCACATTTCATACCGCGCCTCCAGATCCAGCCCCGCTGTGGGTTCATCCAGGATCAGGAGTTGGGGTTGATGCACCAGGGCGATCGCCATACTCAACCGCCGCTGCATGCCTCCACTCAGCGTTTCAGCCACACTATCAGCGCGATCGGCCAATCCAACGGCTTCTAGACATGCTTGAATTCGTGCAACCTTTCGTTTTCCCCGAACACCGTATAGGCTGGCAAAAAAGCTGAGGTTTTCCGCACAGGTGAGATAGCGGTAAACCAGCGTTTCTTGAGGAACAACCCCAATCCAGGACTTGGTTTTTGGAGATGGGGGTTCCTGATTGATCAGAACTGTGCCACGATCAGCAGCCAGCAAATTACAAATAATATTAATCGTGGTTGTCTTCCCCGATCCATTTGGCCCCAACAGGCCATAAATCTGCCCTGCTGAAACTGAGAAACTCAAATCATCCAGGGCTTTTCCTTGGTTGTAGGTCTTGGTCAGGTGGTCAACTTTTAACACGGTTAGGGGGATTGGGGATTAGGGGTTAGGGATTAGGAATGAGGAATTGGGGCGCGGGAAGATGGGGAAGGTGAGGGAGATGAGCGAGAAATTCATAATTTCAACGATTCACTCATCCCCTCATCCACCCACGCACTCACCTACCCATCCACCTACTCATCATCCCATCATCTCCCGTGCCCCACACCCTACACCCCACTCCCCTCACAACTTGCGCTCCACTCTCAACATTCGCTGGTAGGACAGCCATCCGGCAGCAACCATGAGGACAGCAAAACCAACCAGAAACCAGAAGTGAAGGGCAATATCGGAGAGGCTGCTACCCTCAGCAACGGTTTTGGTGAGGGCTTCGTTCATGTGATAAATGGGGTTATATTGCGCCAGGTCTAAGAGAATTTTGGGAAAGATGAAAGCGGGCACGAAGGCTCCACCCAGAATGAGTAAGGGAACTCCAAATGCAGCCACCAGCGTATTCACGTCCTCAGTACGACGGGCCAGTTGGGTACCCAGAATGAAACCTACCCCAACATAGGCCAGGATGCTCAACAGAATAATCATGGCAATCAGCAGGGGAGAACCTTGAAAGTGGGCACCTAACCCGATCGCCACTCCCCCCACTAACACCGTCTGTGCGAGGGCGATCGCACTGTGAGCTAGACCGATTCCCAGAAAATAGGAGATTCCACTCAGGGGACTGAGAAATAATCGCTTCAAGGTGTGATGTTCTCGCTCAGTTACCACCGTCGCCACACTACCCCCTAAACAACTGAAGAAGAGGGCGGCTCCTACCAGGGTAGCGGGGGCGGCTCGTTCCAGTGCCTGTCCTAGCGTCAGCGGTTCCGGCAAGGCGGTTTTAGACCGTTCGGCAAAGATCAGCCCATTCAGAATCAGGACAGCGATCGGAAATGCGGCCCAAAAGATCAGGCTGCGCCGTCGTCTTCCCAATTCGATCAAGATTCGTTGGGCAATCGCGATCGTTTCAGTCCAGTATTTCATAATAACGAAAGCGCCTGCGATACAGACGCTTCAAAAATTGGTTTGATGGAATGTTAATCCGCACAGGCCTCTTCCTCGCAGCCTCCTTTTCCGTGTCGGAGAGGGAGGCAGAGAAACAATCTCATTTCAAAACCCCTCGCCTTGTAGGAGAGGGGTGAAGGAGATGTCGTGGCTTTATTTCAGGGCTTCCGCACCACCAACCACTTCCAGAATTTCCTGGGTAATGGCCGCCTGCCGCGCCTTGTTGTAAGACAGGGTCAGGGAGGCAATTAACTGAGCCGCGTTGTCGCTGGCACTACTCATCGCCGTCATCCGGGAAGCCAACTCACTGGCTGCTGATTCTTGAAGAGCACGCAGTAACTGATTGTTCAGGTACAGAGGCAACAGGGCATCCAGAATCTGAACCGGATCTTGTTCAAAGATCATGTCTCGGGGGAATGCCTGCGTTGGGGGTGTTACCTTTTCCCGTTCCACCTGAAACTGTCCACCGCGAGTCGTTAACCGGAAGATTTCATCATCTGCGGCTTCTAATCCTTGTGGGTCGAGCGGCAGCAGAGTTTGAATCACCGGACGAGAGCTAATCAAAGATACAAATCGGGTGTAAATTAGCTCCACTTTATCGACCGTATCTGACAGAAACAAAGCCAGCAGTGCATCAGCAATTTGAGCAGCTTCTGAGGCCGTAGGAACTTGCTCCAAGCCAGTAAAGGTGGCTTCAATGGGCTGATTACGGCGCTGGAAATACTGCACTGCTTTACGTCCCACCAGCACGAACTTGTAATCTAATCCATCGGCTTTCAATTCCTGCGCCCGGTTTTCGGCCCGTCGGATGACGTTAGAGTTGTAGGCTCCGCACAGCCCTCGATCGCCCGAAATCACCAGCAGCCCGACAGTCTTAACGTCGCGAGTCCGTAGTAAAGGCAGGTTGGCTTCTTCAAACCGCAAACGGCTTTGCAGACCATAAAGCACCTGAGCGAGACGATCAGCAAACGGACGGGTGGCAATCACCTGCTCCTGAGCACGACGCACCTTGGCCGCCGCCACCAATCGCATCGCTTGGGTAATTTTCTTCGTGTTTTTGACCGATTGAATCCGGTCACGGATGCTTTTTAGATTAGGCATAGTATTAGGGAGTTTTGAGTTTTGAGTGTTTAGTTTTGAGTTAGGGGTGAAAAGAATTCCTCCATCAAAAACTCAAAACTGAAAACCATTCATCATCTTGAGTTATGAATTTTGAGATAGGTTGAACGCGACTCAAAACTCATAACTCAAAACTCATCACTTTTTAAGCCGCCGCCGCGAACGTCTTTTTGTATTCGTCGATCGCGCCCTTCAGGATGGCCTCAGCATCTGCGGTCAATTCCCGCTTCTCGCGAATGATTTCACCGTATTGAGGAGTGCTGCTAGCCAGGTATTCCCGCAGTCCTTTGAGGAAGGAAGTAACTTTATCCACCGCAATGTCATCTAAATAGCCGTTAATTCCGGCATAGATGACGGCGACCTGTTCAGCGACCGACAGCGGGGCATACTGAGGTTGCTTCAAAATCTCCCTTAGTCGCTGGCCACGTGCCAGTTGGTTCTGAGTCGCCTTATCCAGATCAGAGGCAAACTGAGCAAAGGCTTGCAGGTCATCGTATTGAGCCAGTTCTAGTTTCACCTTACCGGCCACTTTCTTCATGGCCTTGGTTTGGGCGGCAGAACCCACACGGGACACCGAGATACCTGCATTCACAGCGGGACGCAAACCGGAGTTGAACAAGTCGGATGACAGGAAGATTTGACCATCCGTAATCGAAATCACGTTGGTGGGAATGTAAGCGGATACGTCACCAGCTTGGGTTTCCACGATCGGCAGCGCCGTCATGCTCCCTTCACCCAATTCAGGACTCAGCTTGGCGGCCCGCTCCAGCAAACGGGAGTGGAGGTAGAAAACGTCCCCAGGATAAGCTTCCCGTCCAGGGGGACGACGCAGCAGCAACGACATTTGTCGGTAGGCTTGAGCTTGCTTCGACAAGTCATCGTAAATCACCAGGGTGTGTCTGCCCTTGTACATAAAGTACTCAGCCATCGAAGCCCCAGCATAAGGAGCCAGATATTGCAGCGAAGCGGGGTCATTCGCATTCGCGGCAACCACAATGGTATAGTCCATTGCTCCACGTTCCCGCAGGTTGTTGACAATGTTGGCAACGGTGGAAGCCTTTTGACCAATTGCCACATACACACAAATGACGTTTTCAGTCTTCTGGTTGAGGATGGTGTCGATTGCGATCGCAGTCTTACCCGTCTGACGGTCGCCGATGATCAATTCCCGCTGGCCTCGACCAATGGGAATCATAGAGTCAATAGCCGTAATTCCGGTTTGTAGAGGTTCGTACACGGACTTCCGGGAAATGATGCCGGGAGCAGGAGACTCCAGCAGACGAGTTTCAGTTGTGTGAATTTCGCCCTTTCCATCGATCGGACGACCGAGGGGATCTACAACCCGGCCAATCAGCGCTTCACCGACAGGAACTTCGGCAATCCGGCCCGTTGCTTTGACGGTGCTGCCTTCTTCAATGCCAATCCCGGCACTCATTAACACCGCTCCCACATCATCTTCTTCCAGGTTGAGGGCGATACCGATTGAACCGTCTTCAAATTCCAGCAGTTCACTGGACATCACCTGATCCAGGCCATAGATCCGGGCAATTCCGTCACCCACTTGCAGTACGGTTCCCACATTAGACGCTTTTACGCCCTGGTCGTACTGCTCAATTTGCTGACGAATAATGCTGCTAATTTCATCAGGTCGAATGCTTACCATAGGTTGCTCTCTTAAGAGTGAACGAGGGTTTAAGTTTCAACGTTTGAATTTTGGCTTCCGAGAGGTTGATGCCAGCAAGGCTTGACTCACCCAGCAAAACTCATTCTGCTCAGGGCACTAAGCCACATTGCTGAGGCGGAGAGAGAGGCGCCGCAGTTGTCCTCGCAGGCTGGCATCAATCACCTGGGAGCCAATGCGGATGACAACACCACCAATCAACTCTGGATCGATACGAGTTTCCAGCTCCACCTGCCGCGCTCCAGTCATAGCTAAGACCTTCTCGCGCAGGCTGTTCTTTTGATCATCGGTCAACTCTCTTGCTGAGGTAACTTCAGCCAGAACAGTCTGGTTCAGCTTCCGCAGCAGGGCCTGGAATTCTTTGCAAATGCCTTCCAGGAACATGATTCGACGACGATCGACGAGAACCTGAACGAAATTTCGCGTGTAGGGATGTACACTATCACCTAAAATCCGATTCAAAACCGCCTTCTTATCGGATAGCTTGATCAGCGGATTGTTCAGAAACTCTTGCAAGTCGGGGGAATGTTTCAGCACATCAAAGATGGAGTTAATGTCATTTCCCACTTGATCCAGAATGTTGCTGTCCTGAGCCAGGGACAGGAGTGCCTGAGCATAGCGTTCCAGAATTTCGCCTTTGACTCCGCCTTCCTTCATGAAGCACCTCCAAGCATCGCAATACTGCGGTCAATAATGTTTCTCTGCACGTCATCATTAAGGCGAGAAGGCAGATCGGACTCCGCCTTTTGCAAGGCCAGAACAGCAATTTGCTGGCGCAGTTCAGCGATCGCGCGTTCTCGTTCTGTATTTACATCTTGACTTACCGACTCTCGCAGTCGCTGAATGTCCTTCTCAGCTTGATCCAGAATGGCTTTCCGCGCTGCCGTTGCCCGTTCTTCAGCCTGGGCGCGGATGCGAGCAGCTTCTTGCTGAGCCTGAGCCAGTTTTTGCTGTTCATCAGCCAAGGCGGCGGCGGCTTGTTGCTTGCGCTGTTCCGCTTCCGTAATCTCGGTCTCAATATTAGAGCGACGTTCAGCGAGTACCTTCCCTAAGAAACTGCGACCAAAGTAAACCAGGATCGCGATCACGATCGCCAGGTTAATAATATTCGTTTCCAGAATATTGAAGTTTATGCCAAACCCACCCTCTTCAGAAGCTACCGCTCCGACTTCTGCAATTAACCAAAAAATACTTCCCATACTGTTCATGTCTACGCCATTCCCCATCTTGCTCCTATACAGGTCACTCCTCTAAGCCAACGGCTAACCAAACCCAATTGATTCCAGTTGCGATCAAGTTAAGCGGCTGTGCCCAGGAGTTTTGTCAGTATCTGGTGACTCAATGCATCCACTTCCTGTTCAAGCGAACGCAGTGCCTCCTGCTTCTGTTGGTCTAGCTCCTTCTGAGCCTGTTCCCGTTGCAATCGTGCTTCTTCCTGAGCTTCAGCAATTTTCTGCGCCACAATCTTTTGAGCATCCGCCTGAGCCGCCGCCACCAACGCTTGCGATTGCTTACGGGTATCAGCCAATTCTTGCTCATACTGTTGAGCCAGATTTTGCGCCTTTGATAACCGTTCCTGCGCTTCTACCTGCGTGCGACGGATGTAGTCATTCCGCTCGTCAATCGCCTTCATCAACGGCTTGTAGAAAACGGCATTCAGAATCGCGACCAGGATCAGAAACTGCACTGCCATTAGCGGCAGAGTTGCATCGAAATCAAACATGGTTTACCTTGCCAACTGCCATTACAAAGGATTGATCGTTGTAAATTCGTTGCCTGCCAGCAACAATACTTATCGGGGCAACTGCGTTATCCAACCCATTCCTCCCCTCCAGCATTCAAAACAACATAGGGACACATACAGCATCCCTATGTTGTCAAGCGTTTGACCTAGGAGAAGGGGTTCGCGAACAGCAATACCAGCGCAATTACCAAACCGTAGATGGTCAGAGACTCCATGAACGCCAGAGTTAACAGCAGAGTACCTCGGATTTTGCCTTCTGCTTCGGGCTGACGAGCAATCCCTTCAACGGCGGAACCAGAGGCATTCCCTTGGCCAATACCAGGGCCGATCGCAGCCAAGCCAATGGCTAGGGCAGCAGCCAGAACAGATGCAGAAGCAATCATTGGATTCATGATGATGTTTCCTCTAACTCTTAAGTGAACAAAACAATGAGATCTTGGAGATCTTGGATTTTGGATTTTGGATTTTGGGAACGCCTCATCTGAGACGAAAACCAATCGCCCATCCAAAATCCAAACCTATTGATTGAGGGCACTAATGCGCCTCATGCTCTTCTCCTCCGTGTCCTTCCAGTGCCTCATGGATGTAAGCACCAGCCAGAGTGGAAAATACCAGTGCCTGAATCGCGCTAGTAAACAAGCCCAACAACATCACTGGCAACGGCACAAACAGAGGCACCAAGAGAACCAGCACAGCTACCACCAACTCGTCTGCCAGGATATTCCCGAAAAGACGGAAGCTTAGGGATAGCGGCTTGGTGAAGTCTTCTAAGATGGCAATTGGTAGCAGAACTGGTGTGGGCTGGATATATTTCGCGAAATAGCCCAGACCCTTTTTGCGAAATCCGGCATAGAAATATGCCAGCGATACCAGCAAAGCCAATGCCACCGTCGTGTTGATGTCGTTGGTGGGGGCAGCTAGTTCCCCCTCAGGAAGCTTAATCAACTTCCAGGGAACTAAGGCTCCCGACCAATTGGAGACAAAAATAAACAGGAAGAGGGTACCAATAAACGGCAACCAAGGGCGATATTCTTTTTCACCCAGCTGGTTTTTGGCGATCTCTCGCACAAACTCAAACGCATACTCCATCAGGTTTTGAATTCCCTGGGGAACCCGCTGGATATTGCGAGTTGCGGCGATCGAGGCAATCACCAGCAAGCCAATCACAATCCACGACACCAGAAAGACCTGTCCGTGAACTTTGAGATTGCCAATATGCCAGTAAAAGTGGTGCCCGACTTCTAAACTGGCGAGAGGAAGCGTGGGAATAGTGAGAAAACTTAACATTGGACTTTAAGTGGTTTTCCCAGAAGGTGCAGGGGGGGGTGAAAACGACAAATGCCTAACTAGCGAGAGTCTGAGGGCATTAAGCTGCGAAACATGTAAATCAGTAGAGTCGCTTTATAGGTGAGAAAACCTAAAAAACAAGGCAGCACATGTAGCTGATTCCATTGGGTTGCTACTATAATCAGCCCAATAAAAATCGCAAGATGAGACTTGCCTAAATGCCTTCTCTGCCTACCGAGTCGCTCAACGTTTCTGGCCAACACTTTCAAGTAAACCACACCTGTGCACGCTCCTAATAAATAATTCAGAGCGATATTTAAGGAATAAAACACCCAGACAAAGCCGAAAATTACCCCTGTGAGCACGATCGTGGTCAGCAGTAATTCCTGCTGCAACTGGTAGAACTCTTGCATGGAGGCATTTGGCTCCTCCGATAAAGGATTAGCCTGAGCAGCATCTGGTGTTTTAGATGTGGTCATAGGAGATGTCAGCGAGCGATTTACAGCCGCATTTCTCTCAGAACTGACGAAGCAGTACTGAGCAACAACAGCAATGTTTCAATCCCTGAAGGATCATATCACGCAGAGAGTAATAATACTTAACGTCCTGGAGTTAACAAAATTAGCCGTTGATTCAGCAAGGAGCGGACGTGATTGAGATTGAGGGGACTGTTAGCAAGAATTTCCTGTACTGCCTTGCGGCTAAGATTTGTGTCGCAGGCTTTCAGAAATTCAAATTCTGCTGGAGTCAGTTGAACCACCTGATAGTCTTCATTAAACAGACTGCGGCTGGGCCAGCCTTCCATGCAGGGGTTCCGTTCAGGAATCGCCTGGGAGAGGGCAGTATCAGAGCTCCAATCCATTCTGGGCAGCGGCGGACGAGCCAGAAAGAATTCGTAGTGGGTAATGGCTTCGGGATTGAGTAACTCGATCAAACGGTAGCGCTGGCGATCGTCCAATCCTTCCGCCCGCTGGAGTAACTCTGGTTCCTTGCCCAACAATGCTGCTAAATCCCAGGTACAGGGATTGGAGAAGCCGATAAACTCTAGCCCGGAGGCATCAATCAGATCAAATAGTGTGTCTATTGTGTAGTCGATCTCCTGGGGATGAACGTACATATCAGCGAAATTTTCATCCCGCTGATTCTCCAGTGACCAGCGTTCTTTTTCTCGCCGCACCAGACGATTATTCTCCGGCAAAGCAGCAAAAATTTGGCGACCGACTTTCACCGCATCTTCATAGTCGCCCCGATTTGGCCCCTGGAGAAGGGCGATCGCCTCCTGCATCAATTTAATTTCCCAGCGTCCCATCTCGGCATAAACAAAGACGTGCATCAGACCACCGGGTTTTAGCTTCATTGCCAGGGTTTGAATGCCCCGAATCGGATCTGGAGTGTGATGCAGCACGCCCACACAATTAATCAGGTCAAACTCTCCCGGTAGATCGTTAGCATCAAACAGACTCAGGTGATGGAATTCCACCCGGTCTGCACCCGATCGACGGCAGCGCTCTTTTGCTACTGCCAAGGCTCCCGCACTAAGGTCAATCCCGATCACATGGGCTTGCGGATTGAGATGCACCAAATATTCTGTTCCCACACCTGTACCACATCCTGCATCCAGAATCCGGATGTCCTGGTTGTCCGGCTTGCGGCCGGTACAAAAACTGTAGGCGGTTAACCAATTCCAGCGCCAGTTATACCCTGGAGGCGGTTCATCCAGTAAGGGCTCGGGCGGAAAGGGATACATATCGTAGAGTTTGGCAACCGCACGACTGATGGTTTGTTCTTCTGACATAGGTGAAATAGCAGTTATAAAGATTGATGAATAGGGGTGGGGCAGAGGGCAGAAGCATTACGTAGATGGGTTAACACCGCGTAGCGCCTCATCTCTACCCATTGGACGTGTTACGACGGCTACCTAACCCATCGTACAAAGTTTGATAGCTGTTAATCCTTCTACCTTTGCTTCTGTCCCCTATCCTTCGCCCTTGGCCTGCTGCCTTTACTCCTCCTAGTGTCTCGAACTTTTAGAGAAGCACCAGTTAGAGAAGCCCCAAAAACAACTTGAAAAAACTTCCATACCAGCATTATTCGTTTTGTTACAAAACTTTTCTGACTTCTCAGACAGGTTCCCCCAATCCTCTATTATTGGTCGATAAATCAAGCGAATCAGGACTACACACTTTTTAATAAAGCGGTTGTGGGTTCCGAATCGTTTTACTCTAATTATTGAGCTGGTTGACCCTGCGCCGTCGTCCTCAAGGCTTCTTAAAAGGGAGCCTCTTTTGCTGAGGCAGTTTTATGAATGGCTGTCAGGTGACACTTTGGTCAGATTTAACACAGTAACAATCCTTGATGGGAGCTTTTGAAATCCAATGAGTGTTAAAGCAAGTGGTGGAAGCTCAGTTGCACGCCCTAACCTTTACCAAACCTTAGCCGTCGCAACCATTTCTCAAGCTGAACAGCAAGACCGCTTCCCTGGGAAAGGTGAATTAGACGCGCTGTCAACTTATTTCAATTCCGGCTTAAAGCGTCTGGCGATCGCGGAAACCCTCACCCGAAATTCAGACATTATCGTGTCACGGGCGGCAAATAGCATCTTTACAGGTGGCTCCCCGATGGCATTTCTAGAAAAACCTCCTGCCGAAGAAGTTGTCATGACCAAGGGTGGAACCGCGATGACCATCCAGGAAGGCATGAAATTAGGAACTGTTACCTTTGTCGATACCAAAACGGGTGGTGGTGGACTGCTAGGTGGGATTCGCTCGGTCTTTCTGACTCCCGATAGTGGCCCCGCTCCTGCTGGTTTCCGACCGATTAACATTGCCCGGTATGGCCCCAGCAATATGGCCAAGTCCTTACGGGACTTAAGCTGGTTCCTGCGCTACACCACTTATGCGATCGTGGCTGGAGATCCCAACATCCTCTCGGTAAACGTGCGGGGACTGCGGGAAATTATTGAACGGGCCTGTTCTGGCGAAGCGACGATCGTGGCATTACAGAAGATGCGATCGGCGGCTCTAACCTACTTCCGGGGGGATGCGGACGCGGAAGGCATCGTCGGCCAATATTTTGATGTGCTGATTACAGAATTTAAGGGAGCCACTCCTTCCGATAAACTGCGCCAACGTCCTTCCCCAGACCTGCAAGGTTTACAACTGCCTCAAATCTATTTCAATGCCGCTGAACGCCGTCCCAAGTTCGTGATGAAGCCAGGCCTTTCAGCTTCGGAAAAGAACGAAGTGGTCAAGGCCGCCTATCGGCAAGTGTTCGAGCGGGACATCACTCGCGCCTACTCTCTGGGCATCTCTGACCTGGAATCCAAGGTCAAGAACGGCGAAATCTCCATGAAGGAGTTCATTCGTCGGCTGGCAAAATCGCCTCTCTATCGCAAAAACTTCTTTGAACCCTACATCAATAGCCGTGCTCTGGAACTGGCTTTCCGTCATATTCTGGGTCGTGGACCAAGCTCACGGGAAGAAGTGCAGCGTTACTTTGACATCGTTTCCAAGGGTGGACTGCCCAAGCTGGTGGATGCCCTGGTCGATTCTAAAGAATATGCGGATTACTTTGGCGAAGAAACAGTTCCCTACCTGCGGGGATTGGGTCAGGAAGCTCAAGAATGTCGCAACTGGGGGCCACAACAGGATCTATTTAAGTACAGCGCTCCGTTCCGGAAGGTGCCTCAGTTCCTGACGACTTTTGCGTCCTACGATCGGCCCTTACCCGACCAGCATCCTTACGGCTCTGGCAATGACAACCTGGAAATCCAATTTGGTGCGATCTTCCCGAAAGAAACCCGCAATCCCAGTGCCAGCCCTGCTCCCTTCAGCAAAGATACTCGCCGGATTTTAATTCATTGTGGCCCTGGCATCAATAACCAATTGAGTAATCCCGGAGCTAGAGGCGTTGCGCCCGGTACTCTAGGGCCGAAGGTGTTTAAGCTGGATCAAATTCCCAGCTTCACAGGGTTAACTCGGCGCGGGGTCTTTGGCGACAGCAGCCGCACTTCTGACAGTCGGGGTAGCAGCATCAAGTTTTCTGAGAGTTCGACTCAGGCGGTGATTAAGGCCGCCTACCTGCAGGTGTTTGGCCGCGATGTGTACGACGGTCAGCGTTTGAAAGTCGCCGAAATCAAGCTGGAAAACGGCGAAATCACGGTGCGGGAATTTGTCCGGCAACTGGCTAAATCCAACACCTTCCGTAGTCTGTACTGGACTCCCCTATATGTAATGAAGGCGGTTGAATACATCCATCGTCGGCTGTTGGGTCGTCCTACCTACGGTCGTCAGGAAACCAACAAATACTTTGATATCTGTGCCAAGCAGGGATTTTATGCTCTGATTGATGCCATTATCGACAGCCAGGAATACGCGGAAGCCTTCGGAGAAGACACCGTCCCTTACGAGCGCTATCTGACTCCGGCTGGAGTTGCTCTGCGATCGCTGCGCATAGGTTCCATTGGCGATCGCGGTCTGGCGAAAGTGACCGTCGAATCCACGCCACGCTTCATTGAACTGGGTACCGTCACCGAAGTACGAACTGAACCCGATATCGATTACCGGATTAACCAGGGCGTGACCAAGAAGCGGGAGCAAAGCAAGGTCTTCAAGCTCACCAATCTGGAAGACAAGGCCAACCTCAAGACTGTCATTGGTGCCGCCTATCGGCAAATCTTTGAACGGGATATTGCACCTTACATCGTTAAGAATGAGTTCTCCGTTCTGGAAACCAAGCTGAGTAATGGTGACATCACCGTCAAGGAATTTATCGAAGGCTTGGGGACTTCTAGCCTCTACACCCGTGAGTTCTACACCCCCTATCCCAACACCAAAGTGATTGAGTTAGGAACAAAGCACTTCCTGGGTCGTGCGCCATTGGATCAAGCAGAGATACAGAAGTACAACCAGATTCTGGCTACTCAGGGGCTGAAAGCCTTTATCACGGCTCTGGTTGGTTCTGCGGAATACGTCGAAGCCTTTGGAGAAGACACGGTTCCCTACAACCGCTACCTCACCTTCCCAGCCGCGAACTATCCCAATACGCAACGGTTGTATAACACATTGACCAAGCAAAATCGGGATCTGGTCGTGCCTAGCTTTAAACCTCTCAAACCTCGTACCAGTGGTACCAATAGCTTATTGGGTACTTCCGATAGTCCTTCCGCTGCCTATGTGGGATCAGGTCGTTCTTATGCCACGCAGCCTGTGGAAGCGATCGCACTTCGGAGTACTCAACCCGCTCGGATTTATCGCCTGTCTGCCGGGATGAATGCAGTTGAAGTGGATGCGGTGATCCATGCCATTTACAGCCAGGTGATGGAAGTTGCTGAATCATCAGTAGCCCAATTCCGTCAACCCGACCTGGAGCAACAATTCCGGCAGGGTTCTCTCACCGTGCGGGAGTTTGTCAGAGCGCTGGCTAGTTCAGAGGCTTACCGAGATCGCTTCCTGGTGCCCTATCCTGATCTGAAAGTTGTGGAATTCCTGTTCCGCCACCTGTTAGGACGCTCTCCGGCTACCTCTGTTGAAATTCAGCAGTACACCGGGTTAGTTGCTAATCAGGGTCTGAAAGTAGCGGTTGATTCATTGATTAACAGCGCTGAATATGCCCGCTACTTTGGGGAAGACGTTGTTCCTTACAAGCGCTATCCCTCAGCATAAGCTGACTTGTAACTGAGACCAATCAAGTCCAACTAGAATACTTTAGTTGCTCTCAACCAAATAAGACTCTAAGCTTGGACAAGATTTATTTCGCCACTCCTTAACCTCTGGTTTTGTTGCCAGAGGTTTTTTGTTTGTCATACTAGGTGAAGCATTCTCCCAGAAACCCGGTTTCTACAGGGATGCTCAAGGTGATGAGCTGATTACAAGCAACCAGGTTTCTGGCAAAATTGGGTTTCTTAACCAACAAAGGGCGAAATTATGCAAGACAATATCCTACGAAAAGAACAGGAATTCCATGACCAGTGGGCCGCCGCTATTGATGTTGATGGCATTCGAGTGGCGGATTATTTTGAAGCCTGCACTGCTCCAGAAAACCGCTTTATTTTGCGGCACCTGGGAGATGTGCGGGGTCAACGTTTATTGGATCTGGGCTGTGGGGCTGGCGAGAATAGTGTTTATTTCGCCCTGAAAGGTGCTCACTGCATTGCCTCTGATTATTCTCCTGGTATGGTCGATGTGGCGATCAAATTAGCTGACAAATATGGCGTGCGGGTGGAAGGAAAAGTAATTAATGCAATGGCGATCGACTTTCCAGACAACACCTTTGACATCGTGTATGCCTCTAATCTTCTCCATCACATTCCCCAGCCAGAACAGACGATTCGAGAAATGTACCGGGTTCTCAAACCGGGTGGCAAAGCTTGCTTCTGGGATCCTCTCAAACATAATCCAGTAATTAACGTCTATCGCCGCATGGCAACGGCGGTGAGAACCGAAGATGAGACTCCGTTGGATATTGAGATTGTGGATTTCGTGCGATCGCAGTTCTCCCATATTGCCTACGATACTTTCTGGATTGCGACCTTGTGGATTTTCTTAAGGTTTTATCTGATTGAGAAAATCAATCCTAACGATGAACGGTATTGGAAGAAAATCATTATCGAACACGAACGATTAAGACCAACTTATCGCCAGTTGGAAAAGGTTGATCGACTTCTGAAAAAACTCCCTGGCATGAAGCGCATGGCATGGAATCTGGCGATCGTTGCGACAAAGTAGTTTTAGAGTGTTGTTTAATTTCGGTGAAAGACCTGAAGGATGGATGGCATCTGGAAAGCAAATTGTGCGAGGACTGTATAAAACCGCATCGTTAAAGTGCGTTTGATTACTGACAAGCCCTGATGAGTCCAGTGGAACAGCTAAAGACAAGCTAGACTTAAGCCAAGACGAAAGTGCAATCGTGGGTGAGATAGCATCGGCACATGACGTTAGTGATGACAGCTTTGTGGTTAATCTCTGCACCAGGAGAGTGAACCAGACGACTGCGAAGGAGTTGGATCTCCTATCGTCCCATGTCACAGCGATCGTGAGGGTGAGAGTTTGTTCGACCCATCCTAACTTATCCTGGTTCACCTATACTTTAGACTTCTGCTTCAATTGATTGAGTATCTTCAGCAACTTCATGCCTGGGCAATAGCCAACTCAAAAGGATTGCTGTTAATCCTCCGGTTGAGATGCTAGAGCCAAATAGATTCTTAATCAGGGGGGGGCTTATCGTTGAAAATTTCGGGTGCATAAAGTACCCCCAAGCCTGTTGCTAAAGAAACAGCAACGATAATTATGGCTCGTCGATCCAGTTTGGCCGATGAGACAATACTGAGACCCGCAACCGCAATTGAGCCAAACATCACGGTTGTAGCACCCCCTAAAATGAGTTGCGGGATTGCCTGAAAATGCCACCCACGATCGGTAACAAGCCCAACAGAGCAAAGATACCTGCCACATAGAACCCAACATAGCGGCTACCAACGCCCGTCATTTGAATCACGCCATTGTTTTGGCTAAAGGTCGTGTTGGGGAAAGTGTTGAGCAAAACCGCGATCGCTGAGTTCACTCCATCTCCTAGCACTCCACCTTTGATCCGGCGGATGTAGAGTGCCCCTGAAACTGGTTCTCCCGAAACCGCAGAGGTGGCCGTTAAGTCTCCCACGGTTGCGATCGCCGTCAAAATATAAAGCAGAATGAATAGCAGAAACGCCCCAATGTCAAAGCTTAATCCATAGCGAAACGGAATTGGGGGGCTGATGATTGGCAATTTACTCAATACACTCAGATCCACCATCCCCATCATGGCCGCAATAATATAACCAACAACCAGCCCAATGGCGATCGCGCCCATGCGCAGGAATCGGTTTTTAGAGATGGTAAGAAACACAACAATCAGGATTACTCCGATTCCCAGAGATAAGTTTTGCACACTACCAAAAGTACCGTTCTTTTGAGCTGCAACACCACCTGCCAGACTAATAATTCCGGTCTTGATCAAACCAAGACCAATAATCATCACAACCGTACCCGATACAACCGGAGTGATAATTCTACCCATTAGATGTAGAAAGCGGCTGAGAATGATTTCTACAGCCGAACCAAAGAAACAAACCCCAAAGATGAGAGCCAGCGCTTGCTCAGGCGATCGTCCACCTTGCAAGGCAAATGTCTGAGTGGTGCAGAAAACTTTTTTGAGTCTCATGATGGATAACCTGAACGACCAAAACAGCGCCTGAAACCCCTTGCCCTCGTTCGTTCGCCCGATAAAACTCAAGATCGCTGTCTCGGTGAGAATCCTTGATTTATAGGGGTTTCAGGAGTTTTCTGCACCACCAAGGGTGTCACAGATATTAATCCAAAAAATCCATTAACGGAAGGTGGTCAGGTGCGAGTGCAATCTTTCCAGGCAGGCTTAGGCTTTCCTGACTTAGGTAAAAAAGGCGCATTGGGTGTGTTGTCCTTCCTGATTCCCTTTGATTATCTTTCTGGAACGCGGTTTTTCCTATCTGGAGCCGGAGATGGTGGCACCCAGTACGAACTAGAGGCATCCTACTATTATCCAATTAACAATTAATGATAACTTTGCTCTGGTTCCAGCCTTCTACACCATTATTAATCCCAATAGTTTCACGAGTAATCCAACTGTATTTGTTGGTAATTTACGTGCTCAGTTCAGTTTTTAACGGGAATGGCTAGCTTGTTCAGGATTGACATCAGTCAA
>NZ_JBRAGO010000078.1:0-21554 GCF_052746595.1 Leptodesmis sp. | reverse complement strand
TGTGTACAACCTGGAAGGGGTAAAAGCGGTGATCAGCGCGGCGGTAGACAACAACAGTCCAGCAATGTTGCAACTGCATCCCAGTGCCCTGAGATATGGAGGCGATCCTCTGGTGGCTATGTGTTTGCAAGCAGCCAGAGATGCGCGAGTGCCGATCTCGGTTCACCTGGATCACAGCACTTCAGCCAAGGACATTCGCACAGCTCTGGAAGTGGGAATGAACTCCATCATGGCCAACGGCTCTCACCTGCCCTATGAGGAAAACATGGCCTTTACCCGTGACATGACTCGCTTAGCTCATGCCAAAGGAGCAATCGTAGAAGCCGAAATTGGTCGCATCAGTGGCACGGAAGATGGGCTGACGATTGCCGAAAAGGAAGCCAAGATGACCGACCCCGATCAGGCCGTGGAATTTGTGAAAGCGACCCAGGTAGATGCCCTCGCGGTGACGATCGGCAATGTTCACGGGGAATACAAAAGCCCACCTCGCCTGGACTTTCCCCGCCTCAAACGAATTCGCCAGCTAATCCCTATCCCCCTTATACTGCATGGCGCATCCGGCCTTCCTGAACCGATGATCAGCCAGTCGATCCACCTGGGAGTCTGCAAATCTAACGTCAATACCGAGGTGCGGCAGGCATACATTCAGGCTCTGCAGGAGGAGATATGTCGCAATGAACCGGCAGATTTGTTAGATGGTATGAGTGGCACGATCGCGGCTATGAAAGAGGTGATCACCGCTAAACTGCGCCTCTTTGGTTCCGTCAACAAAGCTCATTTGCACCAATCCCCCTATGCTCAAATGCTGGCCGATCGCTTTTCGGCCAAACGATCTTAGGAGGAGCCATACACAATTCAATGCCATATCGAGCTGAGATTGCCACAACATAGCTGATGCTCTATCGCCTATGATGAGCGTCAGGTATATCACTTCTCATGGCACACAGCCTCTCCTCACCCCTTCATCCCCTTCGCCTCCAGCCAATCCTGGGTCATTTCGCGGTGAAAGTCAGCCACGTCAGAAGGCAGGTCTGGATGAAGAGGCAGCATCACCTTCTTGTACAGCTTCTTGTACTTCCGGCACGCTTTGACCAGAGCTTTCAAATTCTTTTCCGTAGGAGTCCAGGTATAAGCTCTGGCCGCTTTGGTTACGGACAGGTTAGCCTCTCCCAGTTTGTCTTCTAGTGTCATAGACTATGCTGAAGTAGGCTCCTACGGTATCACAGGCAGCATAAATTTCTGGGTATCTTCAGATAAAGTAACAAAACTGACGCAGGGAATTATTAACGAATATGGCAACCGCATCGAACCGCAAACTGGATACCTTCGCTGTGCTTGCTTCTCTGACCGTACCGATTTTTGAGACTCCTAAAAAGTTATTCCCGCAATGGGTAGAAGTCAACGGCAAAATGGAATGCTGCTGGGTAGAAATTGAGAACGGAGCGCGATCGAGCCGTTAGGTTTAGAATGGGGGATGAACAAAAATTCATAATTCCCTGGCTCTATGTCTGTTCGTGTTCGTATTGCGCCCAGTCCTACGGGCAATCTCCATATTGGCACTGCCCGGACTGCCGTTTTTAACTGGTTATTTGCCCGTCATCACGGCGGCACCTTCGTATTGCGAATTGAGGATACAGATCTGGAGCGATCGCGCCCAGAGTTCACCCAGAACATTCTGGACGGACTGAAATGGCTGGGCCTGACCTGGGATGAAGGCCCCTTCTTCCAGACCCAGCGGCTGGACTTATACCGCCGAAAGATTCAGGAATTACTAGACCAAGGGCTGGCCTACCGCGCCTACGAAACACCGGAAGAACTGGAAGCCATGCGGGAAGCCCAGAAAGCCAGGGGAGAAGCCCCCCGTTACAATAACGGCCACCGCCATCTGACTCCAGAACAGCGCGCTGCCTATGAAGCCGAAGGCCGAACAGCCGTGATTCGCTTCAAGATCGATGACGACCGCGAAATTACATGGACTGATCTGGTACGGGGAAAAATCACCTGGAAAGGCAAGGATCTAGGGGGCGATATGGTAATTGCCCGTGCTGCCACCGCGACAGACATTGGGCAACCCCTCTATAACTTCGTGGTGGTGGTAGATGACATCGACATGGCAATCACCCACATCATCCGGGGTGAGGATCACATTGGCAATACTCCCAAACAAATCCTGCTTTATGAAGCCTTAGCGGCTCCGGTGCCTGAATTTGGCCACACACCGCTGATTCTCAACCAGCAGGGAGCCAAATTATCCAAACGGGACGGTGTGACTTCCATCTCCGATTTTCAGAAGATGGGCTATGTCGCTCCTGCTCTTGCCAACTACATGACCTTGTTGGGCTGGACTCCTCCCGATGCCACCCAGGAAATCTTTACCCTGGAAGAAGCGGCCAAACAGTTCAGTTTTGATCGCGTCAACAAAGCCGGAGCCAAATTTGATTGGGATAAACTCAACTGGCTGAACAGTCAATACCTCCATGCCATGTCCGCCAGCGCCTTAACCGATTTGCTGATTCCCTACTGGCAGGCAGCGGGCTATGAAGTCGATTGGATCGCCAAACGTCCCTGGCTGGAACAAATCAGCGCTCTGATTGGTCCTAGTCTGACCCGGTTAGATGAGGCCGTCCCCATGACCCGCTATCTCTTTACACAGGATGTGGGCTTTAGCGAAGAGGCCACCAGGAAGTTGCAGCAGGATGGATCAGCGGCGATCGTTGAAGCCATCTCTACGGCCCTTTGCCAGTCGCCTAATCTGACTGAAACTAGCGCTCAAAGTCTGATTAAGCAGGTGGCTACTGATTTAGGTCGCAAGGAAGGCCAACTCAAACCCATCCTGCGAGTGGCTCTCACGGGAGAAACCAAAGGCCCTGATTTAATCCAATCCTGGCTGTTGCTGCATCAACAGGGATGGGATCAGAGTCGTCTGCAGAGGGCACTGGCGATCGCCCAATAACTGAAGCGGCTGAGAATCTTGGAGTCTCAAAGATTTTGGGGTTCTTAATGAAGGCCTTGTGCTGGAGCTATGGCATTTCTACATCCCTCACCTTATATTGAGCCTCAATGGTTAAGCCGTCCTTCGCTGGAGGTAGCTCCCGATTTAATTGGTTGTGCCTTGGTCAGACAACTGCCTGATGGGACGATCATCCGGGGACTGATTGTGGAAACAGAAGCCTATACACCGGATGATCCGGCCTGTCATGCCTATCGCCGTCGCACTCCACGAAACTCGGTGATGTTTGGGCCTGCAGGAGTATCCTATGTCTACCTGATTTATGGAATCTACCATTGTCTAAATGTGGTCACGGATCTAGACGGTTTGCCCAGTGCGGTTCTGATTCGAGCGCTCCAGCTAGAAGACATTCCTCCCTGGATTGCACCGCCAGAGAAAGTAAAGCTGCATCGGCTGGCGGCTGGCCCTGGAAAACTGTGTCAGACCCTGAAGATCGATCGCTCCCTCAACGGCATCCCCCTGCAACCGGACTCTCCATTGTGGCTGGAACATCGCTGTGATCGTGTGCAACGGCAGCTAGATACCGACCAATTAACCCTGACTCAAACCACTCGCATCGGTCTCACCCAGGGAGTGGAACTTCCCTGGCGCTGGTACTTAACCAAATGTCCCGCCGTCTCAAGAAAGTAAAAGTAAATGTAATGACGCAGGAGGTTATTCCCATTCGGTTTAGTGCGTTACGCTAACCCCAACAGCACCCTACGGGTACTCTTAACTATTCCCTTCTACCTTCAAAAATAGGAAGAAAAAGCGATCGCTGAGCCAAGTTTCACTATAATGTCCGCCATTGATTTGGAATCTCCGATTCGATCGCTGGAGTGACGCGGTTAAGCGATGACTTTTATTTCCCTCACTTACTTCCTGTTCCTGGTCAGCCTCCTGGTGGCCTACTGGTCTGTGGAACAGCCCAAACTCAGGCTGATTTTGTTACTGGCTGCAAGTTTGGTATTCTACGCCTCCTTCCAGGTGCAATACATTCCCCTGCTGTTGGCCGCCACCTGGATTAATTTTCGAATTGGGCAGGCGTTGTCTACTCCGCCCGATTGGCGTATTGATGACTGGCAATTCGCCCAGCAAGACTGGAATCAGCGACGACTGAAATTGCTGTGGTTCGGGATCGGCCTGAATGTCCTGCTGTTATTTGGCTTCAAATACATTCCTTTCACCCTGACCACGATCGCTCAAATCTTTGGCTGGTCTGCCGCTCAAACTGCAGCCCAATGGACAGGTCAGAGTTTAATTGCCCCGATAGGCATCAGCTTCTTTAGCTTTGAATGTATTGCCTATCTGGTAGATGTTTACCGGGGAGCACCTGCCGCTCAACAATTGCTTTCGTTTGCGACCTACAAACTATTTTTTGCCAAGTTGCTGTCTGGGCCAATTACCCGTTACCACACGATGGCAGCTCAGATGCAGCAACAACAGCGCCCTCCCCTTGATCGCATGGCCGAGGGATTGTGGCTGATTGCCAGTGGCGCGATTAAGAAAGGACTGCTAGCTGATAACATTGGCATTCTGGTGGATCTCAGCCTGCAAAACCTGCAACGGGCTGGCAGTGTAGATCTCTGGCTGGCGACGTTTGCTTACGGGCTGCAGCTTTACCTGGATTTTAGTGGCTATGTCGATATGGCTCGCGGGACTGCCGTATTGCTGGGCTTCAATTTGCCACAAAACTTTGATTTTCCCTATTTCACAACTAGCATTGCCGAGTTCTGGCGACGCTGGCATATCACCCTGGGAGATTGGCTCCGCAACTATCTCTACTTCCCGTTAGGTGGCTCACGGCAGGGATTGGTTCGTACCTGCTTAAACCTGATGATTGTCATGGCGATCGCTGGGATCTGGCATGGAGCCGCCTGGGGGTTTGTAGTCTGGGGGATACTGCACGGACTGGCACTGGTGATTCATCGCCTCACTGATACCCTTTCCAGGCAACACGAGGGACTGAAGCGCTTCTGGCAAAATCCGGCTGGGGTACTGATCGCCTGGGTGCTGACCCAATTGATGGTATTTGTCGCCTGGATCTTCTTCCGCCTGCCCAACCTGAAAGACTCCTGGCTGGTGATGCAACGTTTCTTTGGTCATCCCGCCGACGCTCAGTTTGCTCAAAAGGTTTATGTAGAGGCGATCGGCCTGCAACCCCTACAAATTTTTCTACTGCTCTGGTTATTGGTTGGGGTGATGGCGAT
Organism: Leptodesmis sp.; assembly: GCF_052746595.1. Lineage (NCBI taxonomy): Bacteria > Bacillati > Cyanobacteriota > Cyanophyceae > Leptolyngbyales > Leptolyngbyaceae > Leptodesmis > Leptodesmis sp. Next base: position 16,355 of record NZ_JBRAGO010000078.1, on the reverse strand, counting down.
CGCCTACTTCTTCGAGCGGGGTCTGAAGCTGCAACTCAATTGGAATGTCAAACTGATGCTCGTTCCTGCCTGCCTGTTTGCCGTTTGGCTACTCGCCCCGCAGGGGTCACTACCCTATATTTACTTTGATTTTTAGCAAATCGAAGGGTTGGAGGCTGAATAGGAATTTTTATGACTTAAAGAGAAAATTATGATAAAAATATTGCTTTCGCTGTCTCTGGTTACTACTTTCCTCGTAAGCTGTACTGCTCAGACCGTTACTTCACCTACTCCCAGTAAACCTGTAACGCCTCAACCAGCAGTCAGTCCATCCCCGACAGCCAATATTCAAGTCGAAGAATTCACGTTGGATGAAGTTGGTGCACGGGGATGTGGGATGCACCTGTGGAAAGCCGATCGCAAAAGCAGCGATCACTTCGTTTTCTTCAAGTTCTTCAAGGGACTCAACCCAGACTCCATGACAATGCGTATTAATGGACAAGTTGTTAAATTTACGCGCACAGCAGGAACCGGAGATGAGTTCTATGGACAGCAGACCTCTCAAACTTTTTCGAAGTGAAGATGGCTCTATTTCCGTAGTGGTAGCTGTTGACCGGGGAGCAAAGAAAGACCCAGAAGTCATACCGATCGATAAGGGAACTATCCGGATCTTGAAAAATGGCCAGGAGGTGACGATTCCGGTGGCGGGGGATGCTGGCTGTTAATCCGCAACGTCAGTTCGACTTCCCTAGAAGAGACTGCACTGCCCTTGTTGCCTCAGTAAATGATCACACAGCACCAGCGCCACCATCGCTTCCACCATCGGGACAGCTCTAGGTAAGACACAGGGATCGTGGCGGCCCTTGGCGGCCAAAGTCACAGCATCCCCTTCCCGAGTCACGGTTTTTTGTTCCTTGCGAATTGTGGCTGTGGGTTTGAAAGCAATCCGGATCAGGATGTTTTCTCCATTGGAGATGCCTCCTTGAATACCCCCCGATCGATTCGTGACTGTCCGAATGTTCCCCTGGTCGTCGGTGTAGAATTCGTCATTGTGTTCACTGCCACTCATCAGGGTTCCAGCAAACCCAGAGCCAACTTCAAAACCTTTGGTGGCCGGGAGAGACATCACCGCTTTCGCCAGATCCGCTTCCAGCTTGTCGAATACGGGCATGCCTAATCCCCTGGGCACTCGACGGGCTACGCATTCCACCACACCTCCCAGAGAATCTCCCTGATTGCGGTATTGCTCAATCAGGTCAATCATGCGTTCTGCGGTTTCCCGATCGGGACAGCGCACAATGTTGCTTTCCACCTGATTTAAAGTGACAGTCTCTGGATCGATCACACCCTCTAGATCCTTGATCCGCTTCACGTAGGCGATAATTTCGACTCCGGCAACCTGGCGCAGAATTTTTTTGGCGATCGCCCCTGCTGCCACCCGACCGATCGTTTCCCGCGCTGACGAGCGTCCGCCTCCCTGATAGTTGCGAATCCCGTACTTGGCATCGTAGGTGGCATCAGCATGAGAGGGGCGATACTTAACGGCCATTTCGTCGTAGTCCTGCGATCGCTGGTCTTTATTGCGCACCAGAATGGAAATAGGAGTTCCTAGGGTAAGACCCTCAAACACACCAGAGAGAATTTCGCAGCGATCGTCCTCTTTACGGGGGGTAGTAATCTTGCTTTGACCGGGACGGCGGCGGTCTAGCTCAAACTGAATTTCTTCCTCGGTAATCTCCAGTCGTGGGGGACACCCATCAATGACCACACCAACTCCGCCACCGTGGGATTCCCCAAAGGTGGTAATGCGAAATAAATGCCCAAACGTATTACCCATGATCTCTAGGACTGACGAGCTTTCGATTGTACCTGAAAAATGTTCCTTCCTGGGATACAGAGAAAGCTAGGCTTTAATCTTCTATCTGGCGGGCCGGTACCTCGACCGCACTCACATCAATGGTTCCAGGGGGTACCATGCGATTAAAGTGGCCATGCTCTACCTTTAACGGCTCGCCGCAACTGGGACATTGAAATTCTGTTTGGTTTAGTCCTACAAATTCGAAGTTACAGACCGGGCAGTGGGACTGTACTAAATTGCGTTTCAGCCACCAGCGAAATCCTAAAAAAGCCAGGATGGGAGCCAGGAGAATCAGACAAAACAGAATCAACAGGGATTTCACCAGCCAACCTAAACCAATCGCCCCTAATACCCATGCCAGAATAATCAAGGGAAGCAGGCGACCAATTCCGGCCATGCCCAGTTGCATTGTCTTAAGGCTGTCCTGATTCACAGCAATCTCCCGTAAATCTTTTTTTGATTACTTCTATCCTAATCAGCCAGGTAAAACTTCACAAATCAGGGAATTTCCCAAATCCGGAGGGATATCTTCACTTCTCAAGAATGGCATGTCCTAGAGGCATTCCGGCGAAACGTCTCTACCAACAAAAACAGCAGATTTGAAACACCACCTGAAAAAATAACACCTGCTAAACCATCCAATCGTTCAGAGATGCTTGGAGAATTTAGCAGGTGTAGAGAGAGTTTAACCAACCACTTGGGCTTAGAACAAGCCGAGGGTCAAAGCCTTACTGATGGGGAAAGTGGCACCAATACCGAGGTACAGAGTCACAAGGGTACCGAACAAGAAGATGGTGGTAGCAACTGGACGGCGGAAGGGGTTTTGAAACTTGTTCACACTTTCGACAAAGGGAACAATGATCAATCCCAGGGGCACGGAAGCCATCAGCACAACACCCAGCAACTTGTTGGGCACCAGGCGCAGGATATTAAATACCGGATAGAGGTACCACTCCGGTAAAATTTCCAGGGGAGTTGCAAAAGGATTGGCAGGCTCACCTACCATTGCCGGATCGAGAACGGCCAGCCCTACACAGAGAGCGATCGTCCCCAGAATTACGATCGGGAAAGTATAAAGCAGGTCGTTAGGCCATGCAGGCTCACCATAATAGTTGTGCCCCATACCCTTCGCCAGCTTTGCACGTAGTGTAGGGTCAGCCAGATCTGGTTTCTTCAGGGTTGCCATAATTAAGACGCACTCCTAAGGCGATAAAGTCGGCAGGTTTGGATAATCAGGCTATCAAGAATCCGTCTAATGTCACTATGACAGAGGTTGCAGGCAACATCTAGTCAGGCGGACATTAGAGCGGGCCGGAAATACCCTGCTTACGGATCATCAGGAAGTGCAATAGCATGAACACTGCGATCAGCCAGGGTAAAACAAAGGTATGAGCACTATAATAACGGGTTAGTGTGGCCTGTCCAACGCTGGAACCACCCCGCAACAGGTCAGCAATTAGGGCTCCAACGACTGGAATTGCTTCAGGGACACCCGAAACAATCTTAACAGCCCAATATCCCACCTGATCCCAGGGGAGTGAGTAGCCTGTGACCCCAAAGGACACGGTAATGACGGCCAGAACCACACCCGTCACCCAGGTCAACTCCCGGGGCTTTTTGAAACCGCCAGTCAGGTAAACCCGGAAGACGTGCAGAATCATCATCAGCACCATCATGCTGGCAGACCAGCGGTGGATGGAGCGGATCAACCATCCAAAGTTAACTTCCGTCATAATGTATTGCACAGACTGGAAGGCTTCAGTAACGGTAGGTCTGTAATAAAACGTCATTGCAAATCCAGTGGCAAACTGGATCAGGAAACAAACAAGAGTAATTCCACCCAGACAGTAAAAGATATTGACATGGGGAGGAACATATTTACTGCTGATATCGTCAGCGATCGCCTGAATCTCTAGTCTTTCCTGAAACCATTGGAAAGCTTTTGATTCGGTTACCTGCTTAGTGAACATGAAGGAAAATTCCCAAATATGTATTGCTGTTCATAAAAAATGTAACACAGACGCAGGGCCGTTTTCACAGGGAAAATTGTTTGTCAGGTAGAGACGTTTCGGCAAAACGTCTCTACGATTGATCCAGTTGCATACTCCCTGAAAAATCTTTAAGCTAGGACTGGGCTTTGCTTATGGATAGCTAATCCCTACAGTGGCAAACCCATTGTTGTGTAAAGAAGATTTGTTGCGTAAACAAGATTCGTAGAGATATATTTCCGGATTTTAAGGTTTAAGTTTTTATGGGAAAGCGGTTTTTCTGGGCTAGGAGACTGTTCCTGCTACTGTTGCTGATTGTCACTGTTTGTTGTTCGGCAACTCCAGCGATCGCGCTCACCGATGAGCAACGCTTAGTGGCAGAAGCCTGGAGATTAGTTGATCGCGCCTATGTCGATGATAGTTTTAACCATCAGAACTGGTGGCTAGTACGGCAAAAAGCGCTGAAGCAACCGTTGACCGATCGCGAACAGACCTACACCGCAATTCAACAAATGCTGGCCAGCCTGGAGGATCCCTTTACCCGATTGCTGAAGCCAGAGCAATATCGCAGTTTGCAAACCAATACCTCTGGTGAATTGACTGGGGTCGGTTTACAAATTGCCCTGGACTCAGCTACTGGCACCCTGAAAGTGATTGCCCCGATCGCCAATTCTCCAGCCGATAAAGCCGGAATTCATCCTGCAGATGCCATCTTAAAGATTGACGGTGTGCCAACCATAGGGTTGAGTCTGGATGAAGCAGCAGAACGGATGCGTGGTCCGATTGGCAGTCGAGTTCGTTTAACTGTGCGGCATGACGATGGTGAGCCTACCGAACTCGATGTTGTCCGCGATCGGATTGCTCTCAATCCCGTTTATGCTGACCTCCGCATAGCATCCGGTAAAACGGCCAGCGGCTCTGCTACCAAAATTGGCTACATCCGCCTGAGTCAGTTTAATGCCAATGCTACCGCTGAAGTCGCCAATGCAATTAAGCGATTAGAAAAGCAGGGAGCCGAAAGTTATATCTTGGATCTCCGCAGTAATCCAGGGGGTTTGCTCCAGGCTGGAATTGAAGTGGCCCGTCTGTGGTTGGATCAGGGGACAATTGTCTACACCGTAAATCGTCAGGGCATTGAGGGGAGTTTTGAAGCGACAGGACAGGCACTCACAAAGGATCCTCTTGTTGTGCTGGTGAATCAGGGAACGGCCAGTGCCAGTGAAATTCTTGCAGGTGCTCTGAAGGATAATCACCGTGCCACAATTGTAGGAGAGCGAACCTTTGGCAAGGGTTTGATTCAGTCCCTGTTTGATTTATCTGATGGCTCCGGGCTGGCTGTTACGGTAGCGAAGTACGAAACCCCTGCCCATATTGATATCAATAAACAGGGAATTAAGCCGGATGTAACGGTATCGCTCGATCCCATTGCTATGACTCAACTGGGAACAACCGCCGATCGCCAGTATGAGGCCGCGGTGGAGCTATTAGCCACACAATCCATGGTTGCTGGTGCTGCCTAATTCTGAACGAATCTATCATGACCCCCTGCACGGCGCGATCGCGCTGAATCCCAGCGACCCAGATGAAAATCTACTGATTCAGTTGATCGATACGCCTGCCTTCCAACGTCTGCGCCGCATCCGGCAGTTAGGCCCAGCCAGTGTTACCTTTCATGGGGCAGAATCTTCCCGGTTTACTCATTCGCTTGGGGTGATGGCAATCGCTCGACAGTCCTTCGATCGTATCTGCAAAGCCTATCCCCAACTGCATCCCTATCGTCCGGTGGTTCTCTGTGCTGCGCTGTTACACGATTTGGGACATGGCCCCTTCAGTCATACGGCTGAGGAGATTTTCGGTTGTCACCACGAACTTTGGACAGAGCGGGTGTTGCAGGAATCGGAAGTCGTGCGTCAGCTACTGGATGCCTTCGACCCCCATCTGCTGGAACAAATTCTGCAAGTTTATCAAAAAAAGCATCCAGTGCCGCTGGTCTGGCAACTTGTTTCTAGCCAGTTAGACTGCGATCGCCTGGATTATCTGATGCGAGACAGCTACTTTACGGGAGCCAGTTACGGCAAAATCGATCTTGATCGCATCCTGATAGCGCTTGGTTATGATCCGGTGTCTCAACAATTGGTGGTGGCCCGCAAGGGAATGGCGGCTGTGGAACATTACCTGATCGTGCGGTATTTCATGTATGCCCAGGTCTATAATCATCCCAAAAACATCGCCGCCACCTGGATCCTGGAACAGGCATTCAATCGAGCACGATCGCTATTGCAACAGGGTGAGCTATGGGCAGACGACACCGTTACCGCCTGGTTAAGTCAGGACTGCGATCGCCTGTCTCTGCAAGATTACCTGATGGCGGACGATCATGTCTTTGCCTATCATCTACAACGCTGGCAACAGCATCCCGATCCTGTGTTAGCCGAGATGAGCCGCCGCTTTGTCGATCGCGACCTGTTCAAATGCCTGGATGTCACCCATTTAAATCAAGCGCAAAGAGCCACCTTACTCAGCAAAACCCATCACTGGCTCACCCAGGCTGGATTTAATGCCTCCTATTACAGCGGTATCCGCATCTCTTTTAGTCGGGGCTATACCCTTTATCAAAAAGGAATCAAAATTCAAACCCCTTCCTGCTTGGAGGAAATCAGCGACCTCTCTCCCCTGGTACAAACCCTCACCCAACCTTATGAACGTGCCTGGTTAATTTATCCTCGTGAGATTGAACAATTCTTACAGACCATTCAGTCAACTCTATGTTGATCGATCCCCTGAGATTAACCTCAGGACTGAACCTATTGGCTTCAGAACTCATTTATTGCATTTCTGCCATATCAAAGGAGCGTGGTAAAAACATGGCGGCGCGATCGTCAGGTGAGAGGGTAGCACTAATGGAATTCATTGATATAGCAGGTGAAGCACCCGTAGAAACAATGAATTGAATGTGCTAAAGATTACCTCTATACGTAAAGGGCTGTGACTCCTCACCCCAAAGCCCAAAGGAGGGAAAGACGAACTGCCAAATCCATTCCCGGTCAGCATTGGGATATTTGCGATCGAGGGCAAAGGGCAGGTATACAGAGCCATATCCGGCCTCCAGATCTAACTGATGGAGCCGCTTAACCCCCTGCAAATGCTGCTTCAGTCACTCAATTAAGCACTCAGGTAATGTCGTGATCCGGCTTTCTGCCCCTTTAGTGTCGCGGATGAGAATTTGCTGCTGAGCAAAATCCAAATCTTTCACCCGCAGTCGTAACCCCTCTGTCAACCGCAAACCACTGCCATAGAGCACCTGGATTACCAGGCGATAAACCCCGGATAACTGCTCAATCACCGCCAGCACTTCCTCCCTGGTCAGCACCGTTGGTAAATAGCGGGAACGCTTTGCCCTCAAAGCGTCTAGCGGCTCTTCAAACGGCTGGTTTAGAACGTAGCGATATAAGAACAGCAGGGCACTGAGCGCCTGATTTTGGGTAGAGGCCGCCACCTGTTCCTCGATCGCCAGATGACTGAGAAACGCTTCCATTTAGGCTTTGCCCATATCTCTGGGATGCCGTTTGTTGTGGAAGAGAATGTAACGCCGAATCCAATAGACGTAACTTTCCTCCGTTCGATAGGAATAGTGCTTAATGCGAATTGCCTCCCGAACCTGATCCAGGAGTTTTTTGGGTGGTGCTGCCATTGGTAGATACTCAGGAATTACCGAAGTGAATGCGTATTAAATAGTACATCTGTCTTTGGGGTGGTTTCTTAAGCTTTACAGAAGTTTTAACCTCTACCTGTCTGGCAGAGCTATTGTATGGATAGCATCTGTCTAAACCCCGATTTCGGGATCATAGGCAGACGGAATCGGTCTAACCATCCAAATCAGGGGGATAGGCAGACAAGATCTGTCTAACCACCCCGGTTGGGATCATAGGCAGATGCCAGTCAGTCTAAACACCTGTCTGGCAAACTTACAGTTGCGGCTTTCTACGGTCATCCAGGCGTTTTCGCATATCCTTCGCATGAATCAATTAGAAGATTGCAATCCGAAGGTTATGAAGCAAAGATGCTGCCAGGAATTTCTGCTGAAGACTGTATGTTTGCAGATTTTGGAATTGATCCAGCAGTGGGGGGAATGCAAACTTATGAGGCGACTGACTTCCTTATTAATGGACCAATAATTGATAATTCAACACAGTTGGTCATATGGCAAATAGGCACCCTTGGTGACCTGACCTATCACTGTAATAAGTATGACACAAGTGCTATGCCACTATTGGTTGAGCGGTTGGCCTACTTCTTTCCACGTTCTCATCTAGTAACCGTATACGAAGCACCTATGTTTCCTGGCGTTGAACCTATGATTGCGCGTATACCCCTGTACTCCCTTAGTAGCTTTCCGATAACTGCTGCCATGACATTGTATATATCTCCCGCTCGTCTCCGGACACCAGATCCAGAGTTGGCAAACCGTTTCTATCGCATGTATTAAGAAAGACAGTATTTATAGCTTTCCAAGTTTTTATAAGCTGGAAAATTAAGAAAAACGCCTAACAACGCCCATGCACGCCGACCGCCGAGAGTTGATCGGTTGGGATGCAAAGGTTATCTGCGGCGGGTGATGGGCAACGTTATGCCGCTCAGTTCTTGATGGGGGCGAAGCCAAAAGATAATTTGTTGGTGTTCAAGGTAAATAGACGAACTTGCAAAACCTGAAGTGGACAAAGAATATAAAACCAGCAGGACAAGAACCGTGGGCTTACCAGTCGTTTAAAATTGGGGATCTATTCAAGTTAGCTTGGAAAGATGATGAAGGTAATGCTAGCAAACCTCAACGAGCTGATCTAATTTTGCTTAGACAAGGTGATTATGTTACACATCTTGTAGAAATACTCGATGAGAAACCGGGGCGTGAAAAATGGCAAGGTGATTTCAATATCTACCGAATCGTTGAAGTGCTTTGGGTAATTGATTGGAACAATCTCCCTAATTCTGCAAAATCGGATGAAGTGTTTGGTTACCCAGTTAAGCTTCAGGGTGGCGACGTGATGTTTCTGGAAACGATGCCCACTTTTCAGCAACAGTGGCAAAATCAGGGTGGTTTGCCTGCATTTCAAGAGCGTGTTTGGGCTATGCTCAATCTACCTGAGAGCAGCGATAATGGATAGGGTAAGTATGAAGTGCTGAGTGAAGTAGCGATGACTGAGTTGCTTGAGCGTGCGATCGCCAGGTTACAAGCCTTACCTGAAAGTGAGCAGGATGCGATCGCTGCAATGATTTTGGAGGAAATAGAGGACGATCGGCGTTGGGATGAATCATTTTCCCGATCACCAAATATTCTTGCAAAACTGGCTGCTTCTGCAATGGCTGAGTACCGTGCAGGTCAAACTCAAGAACTTGACCCAGAGGCGCTGTGAAATCGCGCACCACTATCGAGTTTCGTAAATTGTTTGCAAGTCTACCTGAGCAGGTTCAAGAGCAAACTCGTGCAGCCTATCGTCAGTTCAAAGAAGACCCCAATTATCCAAGCCTTCGTTTCAAGAAGGTGCATCCAGAGTTACCGATTTACTCTGCCCGTATTAGTAGAAACTATCGTGCTGTCGGTCAGTTGGATGGAGACACGGTAATTTGGTTTTGGGTTGGTTCACACGCAGATTACGACAGGTTGTTAGAGCAGATGTAACAGCACGGCATAACAATTCAAATGCAGCGGACAGACCGCAATGCTTTCTGCTTCGTTTATAGTTCTTTGCTGCCGCTGATTTGAGTCGTTATGCTGCTGGAATCCTTGGTGGAGGCATTAACCTGAAAGCTTAGCTAATAGAGTTTGAATTGGGAGCATGTCACCTTTGCAGATGCATAAACTTGGAATCAGAGTGTTCGTGACTGAGAGGCTTGTAAGTAGGGTCTTTTAGTCGTAAGTATAAATACTCAATTGCAAAAGTGAAATACTCCCGTTTGAATTTGCCTATCAAAACAAAGTTGACAGACTAGAGGTGCTAGTTCAGAAGCTGAAACCTCCGAAAGTTCATAAAATTAATTTCCCTTTTTACGAGGTATAAGTTTTCAAAACTAAGTAGGCAGGTGACTTTCATCATCTACGGGTGAAGGGTGGAAATTGCTCAGGGATATGCTGGAGGATAACAGTCTGATTTCTACGAGGAAATCCCATGTTGAGCAAGTACCTCACTCAAATTCGAGGAGGCGAGGTTAAAACATTTCTCTGTACTGATGTGATTGAAGCAATATCCCAACTTGAACTGCACGAGGTAGACAGTTCCATTGATGGGAAAGTAGTTGTTCAAACTTGGGAGAAACTCCCTGAACATGAGGCGCTTCTAGAAGAAATTCTCCATGTTCTGGCAAAAGTTGCGCTTGCTATCTGGCCGATGTGGTATGGGCAGAAAGTCGCCTTTTGTTTCTCGGAGGAAAGGCCCCTCGAAGATGCCCTTCTGAATCAGTTCAAGCTTCGAGAACTTCAGGCAACTCGACAAGATGTTTGTCTTCCGTGGCTGAAGGCTGCTGTGAGTGTTTGCCAGGCTGGAAAATTGCCGGTGTTCCAGCATTTTTCCAGAACCGTTCAGGTCTCTCAGCTTGCATTAGCGATCTCCCCAAGCGATCTTGTGATTGTTTTAGCCCTCTGCGATCTCCACCCCCTACAATACCGGCTGTTGAGTCTGGCAAAAGCCTCGACCTGGCTTGCCCAGGAAACCCAAGCCCGTGTTGTCGTCCTGGTCCCAGCGGAACTCGCAGCGCAACAGGAATTGGATTCTATTCTGTACGGAGCCATCTCATTTCCTATTTTGGTGCCGCAGACAGTTGCCCGACCAATAGAGGAAGAATCTAAGCATGTCATCTGGCCTATCCGGGGAAAGCCTCACCCTTTTAGTCCGGGTGAGCAACTTCTGGCGAGAAAATTGTCACAAGACACTGAGTTAGCCAACCTGTTTTTATTCAATCAGAGTGTAAAAACATCTCGTGGCAAATGGTATTTGGTTGATTTATTGTGGCTAGAAGGTAAGGTAGTGGTTGAGATCGATGGATATCGGCATCATGGTAACTCTTTTGCCTTTGTTGAGGATCGGCACCGGGATTATGAATTACTCATTAGCGGGTATGTGGTTCTCAGGCTGCCCCATGATGAAGTCGTCAACGATGTCGAGATTGCAGTCGAAAAAATCCGTGACGTGGTGAAGTTTCGTCACAGTCAACGGTTGATCATAAAGTGAGGTGTGGGCATGAGTTTCCAACCAACTCCTAAACAAGCACTGGTAATGTGGAGCCTATTGATTACGGGGGATGAACCAGCCATCTCCAACGTGAAACCTAAATTGAAACCTGCTGAGCGTAAACCCTTGATCGACTTTGGACTGATTGAACTGGTAAAACGAGGTCGTTCAACCCACATTGTGCTGACGGACAAAGCTTGGGGCTGGGCAGCAGACCACTTTGAAGTGGAGTTATCAAAATCCAGTTGTGCGGCACTGATTCTTCAAGAATTACTGAAAAAACTGGGCAACTATTTGAACCATCACAAGATTCCGCCTGTAGAATTCCTGGTGCATGAGAATACAACTATTGAACATTCAGAAAGTGGTGCCGCCGTACTTTCTGATCTGGAGGCAAAGATTTGTGAAGCTTATCTAAAAGCTTCTGGCGGAAAATACAACGTTAGGGTGCGGCTATCACAGTTGCGTCAACTGCTCCGAGCAGAAGTGGATAAAGTTCTCATTCAAATGGATCTTGCACGAAAGATTACGCTGATGCACTTAGATGATCCGCAAGAAATTCGTCCAGAGGATGAGCAATATGCTGTAAACATTGGGGGACAGAAGAACCACATTATTTACATGAGGGAATGGTAGTCATGATTAATCAAGAGCAGGAGGCTGTGCTGTCTCTACTGAAAGCGGTTAATTTTGACTGGGTCATGCACATGAAAAGTGTGTGGCGTGATTCTGAATATGATGTTGCAGATTTACACCGGGAGCAACGAACCAGAATCATTCATGAGCTTGAGCAAATTAAAGCAACTGGAGACTCTAATTCTCCACTAGGTATGGTGTTAGTTGGGGAAGGAGGGGTAGGGAAAACCCATCTTCTGAGCGCAATTAGGCGTTATTCTCTATCTCAGGGATTTGGGTTCATTTTAGTGGATATGACAGATGTCCACGACTTCTGGAAAACAGTTGTACAAGGATATGTGAGTTCCTTACAGGAATCGATAGCAGACGGAGTGCTACAGTTTCAACGGTTAATTGAGTTTCTTATTTGCTATACAAACGTTCAAGTTTCAATCAAACAATTGACTCAAGCAGATGCCTCTCAGTTAAAACAATATATAAATTCAATTCTCTCAGCCTTAGCTCGAAAGGATAGAGCGGCAACCATAAAATTTCGGGATATTGTTCGGGCTTTATTTTTATTAAACTCTGACGACATTAGTATTCAAGGTACTGGTTATAACTGGCTTCAGGGACTTGGAGTAGAAGAAGAAGATAGATACAGTTTTGGGTTCAGCGTAACCGCAGCCCCCCATCCGAGTGAGATTGTGGAAGGACTTTCCTGGCTGATGAGTCTTCAAGGTCCATCCGTTTTAGCATTCGATCAGTTAGATTCCATTGTGACTCAACATCACTTTGCAGCGGGTTCAGTAGAGTATGCTGAACTCTCGGATGAACAGCGGGTTTCGAGAGCGATTATTGAGGGAATTGGTGGAGGGTTTGCAGCCCTGCGGGACAAAACTGCTCGCACACTGATTCTTGTGTCCTGTCTGGAGGCAACATGGGAAATTCTGAGAACCAAAGCAGTAAGTACTTTTCAGGCTCGTTTCCATCAACTGCCACTTGTCCTGGGTAGAGTTCGAGATGCTAGTGTTGCTGAACAGATTGTTGCTTCGCGTTTGCGCAAGATTTATGAGAGCATGAATTTCTCGCCCCCCTACCCAACATGGCCGTTCACCCAGGCATTTTTTGAAGCAGCAAGACAACAGTCTCCTAGACAAATTCTTAAACGGTGCGATGCCCACCGTAACAAGTGTTTAGCTGAAAAAGAAATTACAGAACTATCTTCATTCGACGGTGATAAACCACTGCCGTTGCGCCCTCTCCTGGATCAACTGGATCGAGATTTTGCAGAATTGAGAGAGCAGTTGAGAGAACAGAGTCATGTAACTAGCATTTTAGAAGAGGGTAATGAGGATACAATTCTGGCTACTTTATTACAAACTGCTGGTGAATGTTTGATTCAGGAAAATCCAACAGTAGACAATGTAGATGTAGCTGTAGAAACAGACTTCCCAGGAGGGCATAGTTACCCCATTTTGCATACAAGGGTGCGGTTAATTTTTCGTGATGAAGGCGATCGCGAACAACACCTTTGCTTACGGGCATTGCAGCGAACCAATGCCAAAGCTTATCAGACACGGATCAAAGCAGCGATGACGGCATCAGGCATCGATCGCTCCCTCAGTTTTCGCCGATTAATCATTGTCCGAACCCGTGAGATTCCGGGTGGAGCCATGACCCAAAAGTTGACCAAGCAGTTTGAGCAAGCGGGTGGATTGTTTGCCCATCCTACAGAGGATGAATTACTGACCCTTCTGGCATTGCAGCAACTTCAGAAGAAGAAAGATCACAAACTTGATGCCTGGTTGCGTGATCGCCGCCCGGTTTCCCAACTTCCCTGCATGCAGGATGCTGTAACTTGGTTATTTGGGGATGTAGCCAGTAAAGGCACAGGCGAGAACCTCTCTCAGTCTGGCGGCAGCAGTGCTCCTTCCGCAGAAGTGAAAAAAACTCCTACTAAACCAGAAGTACCTGGATATACCCAGCCGATTGGGGCACTTCAATTGCCGATCGGAGCGCGAATGGTAGATCAGCAGACGAAAGAAACCATTGCTATTCAAGTTCAGGATTTGACGAAACATACTGTAATTGTGGCGGGTAGTGGATCTGGTAAAACGGTGCTGGTGCGGCGATTGGTTGAAGAAGCCGTATTGCTAGGAATTCCCGCGATTGTGATTGACTGCGCCAATGACTTAGCTCGGATGGGCGATCGCTGGCCTACTCCGCCAGAGGTATGGTCTCAAGAAGACAAGCAAAAAGCAGACCTCTACCATCAGAAAAGCCAGGTCGTTGTCTGGACTCCTGGGCGTGAAGCAGGTAACCCCTTGAATCTGGAACCGTTACCAGATTTAGCCGCAGTCGCAAATGATCTAGAAGAACTGGATCAGGTGACTGACATGGCTCGTGATTTCCTTCAAGAAATTGTTGCTCCTGGCAAAGCTCAGGCATCGGATTTGAAAAGAGGAATTTTGAAAGCCGCTCTTTTATATTTCGCCCAAAATGGGGGTGGGCGTTTACCGGACTTGATTAAACTCCTTTCGGATCTGCCACTAGAGGCGGGCGGTGGGCTTGCAGATGCAGGCAAAAAGGCTCGAGCGATGGCGGATAGTCTCAGAGCCGAAATGCTGAATAATCCGCTTCTTCGTCAAGGAGGTGCAGCCCTAGACCCTGCGATTCTTTTTGGACTGGATCAGTCTTCTGAAAAAACTCGTATCTCAATTCTCAACTTCGTTGGTTTACCTAGTATTGGAGCACAGCAACAATTTCTGAATCAACTCTTTATGACCCTGTTTACCTGGATCAAGAAAAATCCTGCTCCAACCGATAAACCCATCAGAGGGTTACTGGTAATCGATGAAGCGAAGGATTTTGTGCCTTCCACTGGGTCTACCCCCTGCAAAGCTAGCCTCAGCCGCCTGGTTGCTCAGGCCCGTAAATATGGTCTCGGACTCATCTTTGCCACCCAGGCACCTAAGAGTATCGATCACAACATCATTGCCAATTGCTCAACCCAGTTTTATGGACGAGCCAACTCCCCTGCCGCGATCGATGTGATTCAAGAGCAACTGCGTCAACGGGGTAGCAGCGGAAAAGATATTGCCAGACTCGAAAGAGGACAGTTTTATGTAGTCTCAGAAAGCCTGACAACTCCGACTAAAATCCTGACTCCGCTCTGCCTGTCTCACCATCCCCCCACTCCTCTGGACGAGGTAGAAGTTTTAAATCGAGCAAGGGCTTCTCACATTACCAAATAGGTAAGTACGCCAGTCGGGTGAGTACATGTTGAAACTTGCAACGGAACCAGATATATCCTTGGCTTAAGTGTAAATGAAGTTTGAAATCTTCACACCAATTGGGTTTACAGTCAGAACTTCCGAGAGCTACTGGCAAAGGTTGATGTCAAGCATCTTGATATGGAAGGACTGGAGAATTTAGTTCGGCAAGCGTTGATATCTCCCGATGAGATTCGCCGCAGTAGTCGAGATGAAGGTGTGTTGCTATTTTACTTGGCTCGACAAGAGAAATAGAGATGGGTTCTTGATTACTGCTTATCAAACAGATGCTATAAAAGAAGGTGAATCAATATGGCACAGGTAAAAGTTTTCTACGAGCCAGAAACTGAATTATTGACAGTGTTCTGGCAACCTTCCAGAAAAGAGCAAATTAGTACTGAGCTAGGTGATGGGGTTATTCTCATCAAAGACTCTAACACTGGTGAACCAATTGGTGTAGAAATTCTCTCTTATCACCCTGGAGATAATCGCTTTGACACTGTAAGTGTTGAATTGGGGCAGTTTAGCCTGACGGACT
This sequence comes from Leptodesmis sp., assembly GCF_052746595.1. NCBI lineage: Bacteria > Bacillati > Cyanobacteriota > Cyanophyceae > Leptolyngbyales > Leptolyngbyaceae > Leptodesmis > Leptodesmis sp. The sequence goes on along the minus strand of NZ_JBRAGO010000078.1, from coordinate 879 downwards.
CGCAACGCAGCATAACAAATCGCTAAACTGGAACGGATTTATAGATTGTCTGGTTAATTGCAAAGTATATCTCCGTCCGGTTAGCTCAATCGTTAGACCGCAAGATCTCGGCGGGGAGGTGGTTAGGAGAATTTTTATGGGGTCTGATGCTCAAGTAACCAGCATTTCGTAGGTAGAATAATTGAATTTAGTCGTTTGGAGTACATCAAAAACGTCAATGACGATAACGATTGGGCCTACAAGCAATACCCAGTGGGAGCTTATTTCCCCTTGAGCTTCAAAAAGGGAGAAGGTGTAGAAAACCATGCATTGAACTTACCTAAAGGGGCACTCATCATCCTGTCTCAGAAACCACCCACAAAAAGTGGGCGTTACTTAACTCATGTAGTTGAACTATCCAATGAAGGTGATGAAGATAAGCCCCAATGGAATTCCGATGATATGTGGGGGATTTTTCGATGGGTAAAGGTTCATTGGGTCGCCAATTTCCATGATCCCAGTAATATCCCCGTTGACAGAAACACAATGCAAGTGGACTGGGGTTGGCAGGATACAAAAGCAAAATTGCTAAGCAGTCCAAACTTGATGTCTCAATGGACCAGCATTGAGAATTTGAGGGCGCACTTGGAAGGGGTATTTAACTGAACGCCAAGCAAGATAAATTTTGTTGCGATTGCATAGCATCAAACTTAGGTGAAACTCAATGGCAAGCAAAACTGTTTTTACACAAGTGAAGACCACGCAATCTTTAGAGCAAGTCACCGACGCAGTTGTGATTGCGCTGCGTAGATTAGGTGGGAAAGTTTTTCCTGGAGGTAGCACCATAGAGGTTGTTGATGGGAATGCAGGAGTGTCCTGTGCAGTTGTCGCTAAGTTTCA
>NZ_JBRAGO010000077.1:0-21730 GCF_052746595.1 Leptodesmis sp. | reverse complement strand
TTCAATTGGTTGAGAGCCTGCACCTGAGTAGATTCAGTGGGGATTATTTGAGAAGTGCTGAGGATTCAGTACTGACTGCTGAGCCAGCAGGAAAGGTAGAGAGGTTTGACTGGAACGGCTGTACGAGAGGGGAAAGGGTTACAATTTTGGGCGTGAGTGAGTCCGAGTCCGAATGGCAATGAACGCATCTGTCTCTGTTCCATCCCGTTTTGATGTGCGTCAGGCGGGGATTAATCCCAACCACTGGTATGTTGTCGCCCGTAGTCGTGAAGTGAGCGATCGACCCTTAGGTATTGTCCTCTGGCAGCAAGACATTGTGCTGTACCGGGATAGCCAGGGTCAGGTGCAGGCTCTGGAAGATCGCTGTCCCCACCGTTTTGTTAAGCTGAGTCGCGGTTGCGTGGTGGGAGATGATCTGGAGTGTGCCTATCACGGGTGGCGGCTGAATGGGAAGGGACAGTGTACGACCGTGCCCTACTTGGAAGCAAATCAGAAATTGCCACCGGGAGCGATTCGTCACTATCCAGTGCGCGAACAGGATGGTTTTATCTGGCTGTATCCCGGTGATGTGGCAGACCTGCAAGCCACCTCCTTGGAACCGATGGGCTTACCGGAATGGGAGCACCTGAATTACATTGCGACCGTATCTGTGATTGATGCCAAGGCGCACTTTTCTTACCTGATTGAAAACCTGATGGATATGTACCACGGGCACTTGCATCAGGACTATCAAGCCTGGACTTCCGCCGAATTACAGTCGATCGAGGAGAGCGATCGTCGGGTCGATGCCCACTACACGGCTCAAAGCTACTACCGGATCGACAAAATCTGGTCAATTTCCCAGCTTTTCTTTCCCCAACTGCGTCGCCTGCATCCCGAACCCCTGAATGTCAGCTATGTTTATCCCCATTGGGCTGCTCGCCTGGGTGAAGATTTCCGGATTTATTGCCTCTTCTGTCCCGTTAGCTTGACCCAGACCCGTGCTTACCTGATTCATTTCACTTCCCTCAATGCGTTTCATCGGTTGCATAAGCTGCCGATCGCCTTTCGCCGCTTCGTCAAAGATAGTCTGTTTGGATCTGCCCAGAAGTTGCTGGATGGATTGGTTAAGCAGGATATCCCGATGATTGAAGACGAGCAACAGGCGTATCTGGCAAATCCGGAGCGCCGTCCCCATGAATTAAATCGGGCGTTGGTGAGTGTGCAACGACTGATCCGCATTCAGGCAAGCTCATCAACCTGAAAGGGGCTGAAGGGAGAATGCTACGACTGGTTGCTGACCCAAAAACTGGCGCCAGTCAAAATCGCCTGTGTTCTTTAAGGTAAATCCAGCTATAGTTGAGTTAAGTTTCTTGCAGAAATATAGGCTTTTGTGTAGTAAGTATTGAAGCGAGAGATAGGGTGATCGCATTACAAGTCTGTCTCCAAGTAGTCTGTGAGGCTTGGGAACTAGACTGCTGGGCAGCGAGCGATCGGGGGTTAGAAGACGCAGCAGGAGAACCAGGGGTTGGCAGACGTTACTTTTTCTCGATTCAGAGTTGAACCTGAATTCATTTCAACATATTTCATCCTTGCCATAGAGCTAATCGTGGCAGTCTGTATCGGTGGCGTACTCCTGAGTTTGGGGGCCGGAGGGGGAGCCTGGATTCTGGGAGGGATTGCGGCTGGAGCACTGGTGTTTTACATCGGACGCGATCGTACCAGCCATGTCCTCAAGCCTAATCACAATGCTCGTAAAATCGGGCAAATGCTGGTCGGGCTGACGGTTGGCTTTTCAATTCAGCACAGTGATCTCACCCTGATTTCCACTCAACTGCCAGTTCTGCTCTTGCTCACTTTGTTCCTGTTAGGTAGTGGGATTGGAGTTGGCTATCTTTACTCACGGGTCGCTAAAACCGATGTGCTGACCGGACTGCTGGCGACAACTCCTGGCAATATTGGTGTGATGGCCAGCATTGCTGCCGACTATGGACGGAACCCTGCTCTGGTATCGATGGTGCAGTTAATGCGGTTTACCGCCATTACCTTTATCATTCCCCTGATCAGCCATGTCTCTCAGCAAACCGATGCCGGATCTTTGTTGCACTCCTTAACCCAGAACGCCCTGACCCTGGAGCCTGTCTATCTGATCTGGTTGGGGTCGTTACTGGGAGTGGCCGCGATCGCCGTCAGGTTAGGAACTCGCTTCGGAATTCCGGTGGCAGGGCTGCTCTGCGCGATCGGAGTCGGTACCGTTTTCAATACGGGATTTAACCTGCTGCCCTGGTTTCCATCCGTAGATTTTAGTCTGCCCACGTTGCTGAACCTGATCGGTCAAATTCTGCTGGGATTGACGATCGGCGAGTATTGGGGAATCAGCCCGAAGTTGCGGAAAGGGACGATCGTCCATGCCCTGATTCCAGTACTGCTGACGTTCCTGACCGGGATCATGGCAGCCGGTTTAGCCATGTTATTCACCTCCTGGGATTGGCTGACCTGCCTGTTAGTAACGGCTCCCGGTGGCTCTCCAGAAATGATCTGGATTGCGCTGGGCTTAGACCGGAATGTGGAGATTGTTACTGCAGGCCATTTAGTTAGACTGATTGCAATTAATGTCTCACTGCCGATCCTGGTGCCATTGGCGGGTTCCCTGGATCACCACACAACTAATCCTCAAGATTCTAGGCAATCGTGTAACCAGCCGCAGTAATGGCCTCTTTGATGGCCGTTTCAGATTGCTGGCTTTCAATCTTGACTAACTTCGTTTTGGGGTCGGTTTGCACCTGGGCAGCGGGGTCAATTGCCAGAACAGCTTTGGTAATGGTTTCACCACAGGCGGAACAGGCCATATTGGGAACTGTGAGTTGTAGGATCATGGGCTGAATCCTTAGCGAGAAATCAGTGATTGAGTTAACTTTATCCTGAACTTTCCAGTTAGGGGGAGAATCCGGCGGCGAGGAAGATGAAAAATTTCATACTAATTTCATCTTTATCTGTCACTGTAACAAGTATCGATCTCGCATTTTTTGGCTTACCTGCCTGAAGTTCGCGATCGCTGTTCACCATCATGCTTTTTGGCTAGCAAAGTTGCTTGAGGTTTCGTTGGGGAATCTCAAGCATTTTTTTGTCCTGCAATGGGAAAGAGTGCCAATTTCCAAAAAGGTCTGGAAAGGTGGAGAATTTCATTCTCATTTCATCAGCGTTTGCCAGGATAAAACTATCAGCTACGCAGCTTGAATCTACTCGAATTCCCGACCTTTCAGGAGTAAACGTTGCCATGAAAAATCAGTACCGCTCATTAAAAGCCAGTTCCGCATGTGAATCTTTAATCACCCGACTGATTGCCCTGATTCCACCTGTACCTAAAGCCTGGTCACTCCGGAGACGACTTTATCAACTGATCCTGGCCCAGATGAGTAAAACATCCTTCATCCAGGAAGGAGTAGAGATTACAGGTGGTAGAGGCATTTTTTTGGGCAACAATACGGCCATTCTTCGAAATAGTTGCTTAATTGCAGAGTCTGCAAGCAGCAAAATTTATGTAGGCAATGCTGTCACCATCAATAAAGACGTAGAAATCGAAGCGAAGGATGGCGCGATTATTGAAATTGGCGACAGAACTTTTATCAATAAAAACGTCTGGATTATGGCCGGAGCGTCGGTCAAGATCGGCCAAGACTGCTTGATTGCTCCCTATGTAGGAATTGTTGCCACCAATCGGAGTTATGCAGATCCAGATATCCCCATTAACTGCCAGCCCCCACATCTAAGGGAATTACAATAGGAGACGATTGCTGGTTGGGGCATCGCGTTAGTGTACTGGATGGGGTCACCATTGGTCAGGGGTGTGTGATTGGAGCCGGAGCGGTAGTCACGAAGGATATTCCTCCTTACTCGATCGCGGTTGGAGTGCCTGCTAAAGTTGTCGGTAGCCGCAAACTTGGGGAAGTGAGAGACTTTAACTCCCCGGTTTGGCAAGCTGGCTAACAGCCCATCTTATAGTAAGTAGATGAACACACTTAAACCTTTTCAGTAAGTCCCCTTGCAGTAAATGTGTTGGCATTATCTCAATCCATTGTGTTATGCGCGTGTTACTGGTTGAGGATGAGTTGGATCTAGGAGCCGCGATCGAGCGGGTTCTCAGTCGGGAAAAGTACATCGTAGACTGGGTGCAGGATGGCACCAGTGCCTGGGATTATCTGGACAATCCGACCACTCAATATATTCTGGCGATCGTAGACTGGATGTTACCCGGCCTCTCAGGGATTGAACTCTGCCAACGCCTGCGAGCCAGGCGCAGTCCTTTACCTGTCTTAATCCTGACGGCCAGGGATAGTATTGAAGACCGGGTAGTTGGGTTAGATGCCGGGGCAGATGATTATCTGGTGAAACCCTTTGGCATGGCAGAGTTACTGGCACGGCTGCGGGCACTGCAACGGCGATCGACTCAAGTTCCGGCTTCCCAACTCCAGGTGAGTAATTTACTGCTGGACTACGGCAAATCAGAAGTGTTTGTTCAGGATGAGGCAGGTAACCCGCAGGCAATTCCCCTCACGGCCAAAGAATTTCAGCTTCTGGAATATTTCATGAAGCATCCCAACCAAATTCTCACCCGCGACCAGATCGAAAATCGGCTCTGGGATTTGCAAGCAGAACCGACCAGTAATGTTGTCGCCGCTCAAATTCGGTTGCTGCGGCGCAAGTTGGCAAAGTACAACTGTGAAGGGCTGATCGAAACCGTTTACGGTCTGGGGTACCGTCTCAACCTCACCTATGCACCAGAATAAGCTATTTAATCAGACACGCTTGCGTTTAGCCGCCGCGTATGGCGGCGTCATGGCGATTATTCTGGGTTTAAGTGGCATTGGATTTTACCGCATCATGGCCCATGCCAACTGGCAGGCGACTCAGCATGAGTTGGAGTATACGACTGGTAAGCTACATACAGCGTTAGAACCCGTTCTGAAGCAGCCCGATCAGGTAGAGGCCAGAATTGAAAAGCTGCTGCCGGGGTGCTGCCGGGTGGGCACTACCTGTCCCGTGAGTGCTCCTCCAAAGCAACGAAATTTATTGGCTCCGGTTCAGTCCTCCAGTTACTATTTGCGACTGACCGATCGAGCGGGGCGGGTACTGGTCATGATGGGAGATCAACCGGAAGGAAAGTTAACTCACGTCAGTCTACAACCCTGGCAGACGATCGCAGCCCCCGATGGCAATCGGTTTTTGCAACTGACCAGGGTTTTGAATACGCAAACGGGCAAACCCTGGGGATATGTGCAAGTTGGGCGATCGCTGCAAGACCTGGATGATCATCTCGCTACCATCCGATTGGTGCTGTTGCTGGGCCTTCCCCTGGCCTTAGTGGCGATTACGGGTGCCAGTTGGTGGTTATCAGGGTTAGCCATGCAACCGATCTACCGTTCCTACCGCCAGATCCAGCAATTTACGGCTGATGCAGCTCACGAATTGCGAACTCCCCTGGCGGCCATTCGGGCTACACTGGAAGCCACCTTACAGGAACCAGATCTCTCGCCCACCGAAACTCGCAATACGTTACAGGTGATCGAGCGTCAGAGTAACCGTCTGGCGCAACTGGTGCAGGATCTGCTGTTGCTCTCCCGAATGGATTTACAGGCTGCTGCGGGTAAGCACGAACCCTGCTGTTTGAACGACGTGATTGCTGACCTGACGGAAGAATTGACAGGATTAGCACTCAAAGCCAACGTCCTGCTGACCACAGAAATTCAGGTTGACCATCTCCTGTACGTGCTGGCCGATGAAGGCCAACTGTATCGGTTGATTGGCAATCTCATGACGAATGCTATTCAATACACTCTCTCCGGCGGGAAGGTGTGGGTGATCCTGAGTCAGGAGGATCAATCCGCCGTGATTCAGATTCAGGATACGGGCATCGGGATTGCTGCGGCTGAACAATGCCGAATTTTCGATCGCTTCTATCGAGTGAATAGCGATCGCTCCCGCCAATCGGGAGGATCGGGATTGGGGCTGGCCATTGCTCAGGCGATTGCCCGTTCCCACCAGGGAGAAATTAAAGTCCAGAGTGAACCGGATAAGGGAAGTCTATTTACTCTCCGTCTACCGTTGACCGACTCGCAACCCGTTGATGATTAGAACAAGGACAGGGCCAGGCTTCCGCCTCAGGTGTGGGGCTGTCCTTTCGGTTGAGGGGCACGACCAAAGGTATAAGTCAGCGATCGCAACCGCTCTGCCAGTTCGGGAGATAGATTGCCGCCCCAATAGCGCCATTCCCAGTTTCCTTCCGGTTTGCCAGGAAAATTCATTCGTGCCCAGGTGCCCAATCCCAACAGATCCTGGACCGGAATGATCGCCAGATTCGCCACTGAACTGAGGGCCAACCGAATCAGATCCCAGTGAATTCCGTCGGGACTGATGTGTCCGATATAGCGCAGAATTGCTTCCCGTTCCCAGTCTTCTCGGCTTTCAAACCAGCCCACCGTTGTATCGTTGTCGTGAGTTCCGGTATAGACCAGACAGTTGCGCGGAAAGTTGAACGGCAAAAAGGGATTGCCCGGATCAGACCCAAAGGCAAATTGCAAAATTTTCATGCCAGGGAACTCAAAATAATCCCGTAGTTCTTCCACTTCGGGGGTGATCACGCCCAAATCCTCAGCCAGAATTGGCAGCTTACCCAGTTTCTCCCGCAGCATTTCAAAGAATTCTTTCCCTGGGGCTTCCACCCATTCTCCTTTTTCTGCCGTCCATTCCTCCGGGGGGACTTCCGGGTCTGGTTCTACTGCCCAAAAGGACTCAAAGCCCCGGAAGTGATCAATGCGGATTAAATCCACGTAATCCAGCATTGCTTCAAACCGATGAATCCACCATCTGAAGTCCGTCTGCTGCAAATGCTCCCAGTTGTAAACCGGATTGCCCCACAACTGTCCTGTTGCACTGAAATAGTCCGGTGGTACCCCAGCCATGAGAGATGGTCGATAGGTTTCCTCATCCAGACAAAAGGCATCTGGATTCGCCCACACATCGGCACTGTCATGGGCTACGTAAATGGGAATATCGCCAATGATCTGAATGCCCCGCTCGTTAGCATACTGCTTCAGGGCTGACCACTGCTGAAAGAAGATGAATTGCAGGAACTTGTGAAAGACAATTTCCGTATTCAGCCGCCGTCCCCAATGATCCAGGGTGGATGGATCTCGTTTCACCAGGGCTGGATCCCACTCATACCAGGATGCTCCCTGATTCGCCTCCTTCAGAGCCATGTATAGGCAATAGTCATCCAACCAGTATGCTTTGCTCTCACAAAAGCCTGCAAACTTCGTTTTCTGGATATCCGAGGCTCTCACCTTAAAGTTTTCGCAGGCTTGTTGCAACAGCGGCATTTTGAAAGCAATCACTTTTTCGTAATCTACCCGATCGCCTGGAAATTCTGGTGCTCGTGCCAAATCCTCCTCTGCCAGGAATCCTTCATTCCGCAGCAACTCCAGACTGATCAGTAAAGGATTTCCGGCAACTGCGGAGTAACACATATAAGGTGAATTGCCAAACCCAGTTGGGCCTAAGGGTAATACCTGCCAATACTGCTGCCCACTCGCTGTCAGGAAATCGATAAACTGGTAGGCTTCTGGCCCCAGTTCGCCGATTCCAAATCGACCGGGAAAGGACGTGGGATGTAACAAAATTCCACTGGCTCTAAATAATGTCATGGTGAATTTGCTAGGAGAGGGATAGACAGCAACGGAACACTCAGTATAAAAGGTTGGCACAGCCCTTTCAAAACGCTTGTCTTCCCGTTTATCCTGACTGAAGCAGCCAGCATCGGGAAGCCCGCATAAGATAGACTTTGCTGAGGAATTTTAATGTCTCGACTCTACCACGCGAGCGAGGAGATTTATGGCTTACCGTAATCCGGCTCCCACGGTTGATATCATTATTGAACTGATCGATCGCCCCCATCGGCCCATTGTTCTGATTGAGCGCTTAAACCTACCGCTCGGATGGGCACTTCCGGGAGGATTTGTGGATTATGGAGAATCCGTAGAAACGGCAGCCCAACGAGAAGCCCAGGAAGAAACTGGTCTGACAGTAGAGTTGGTCGATCAATTTCATGTGTATTCTGATCCACAGCGCGATCCGCGTCAGCACACCTTAAGTGTGGTCTTTCTCGCCACAGCCACAGGCAACCCCCAGGCTGGAGATGATGCCAAACACCTGGATCTGTTTGAACCCTGGCGTATTCCTACCAACCTCTGCTTCGACCACGATCGCATCTTGCGCGACTATTTCAACTACCGCAACTATGGCCTGCGTCCCAAGTTATGAGTTGTAAGTTTTAAGTTAAACCAAGTCCAGCCAAAGAACGGTCGTTTTCCGATCAGAGAAACTCCGGTTCTGGACTTGGACAAGGTTTATGAGTTAATAGAAACAACTGAAAACCTACAACTTAGAACTCAAAACTTCCCACCATGGCTCGTGAAATTATTTGCACTGACCAGGCTCCGGCTCCTGTTGGGCCTTACAACCAGGCGATCGCGGCGACTGGCAAGATGGTCTTCGTTGCTGGGCAGATTCCGCTCAATCCGCAGACTGGGGAGATTGTGGGGACTGATGTAGCAACTCAGACCGAACAGGCGATCGCGAATCTGAAAGCAATTCTGGAAGCCGCGGGAGCCACTCTGAATGATGTCGTCAAAACCAGCGTCTTTCTCAAAGATATGAACGATTTTGGAGCGATGAACGGGGTCTATGCTCGCTATTTTGCGGAAGACACGGCTCCGGCTCGTGCCTGCGTTGAAGTTGCCCGCCTGCCCAAAGATGTGCTGGTTGAAATTGAGTGCATTGCTGTGGTGGCGGCATAAACGAGATCGACCATGTATGAGGACGGTTTTACAGCCAATCCCCAAACAAAACTGACACCGAAAGTGCCCCTGTTACTTTCCACCTCCGTGAAGATAAAATATTCTTCAGCCGCAGGAGGGTATTGATAAAGACTGAATAAGATATTGGCGGCCAACGGCACCCTGAGATGCAAAGTTTTCAAAACCGATCAAGAAGATGAGGATGTCATCTACTGCTGAACTCTCGAACTATCTATTTAGATCATGCGCGAAAGTGGCGATCATAACCTGGATACCTGTCTGAGAGTAGCTCCAACTTCGAATCTGTTCATGTGCTGTTGGGGCGTTTTCTGGCAGATTGGCATTCCCCTGACCCGCTGCCGGATCGATCTCTCTTAGAGGAGAATCCTCAATTCCAGTAGGGACAGGGCAGCCCCCCTGGAGAAAGTTATCCACTCCCAGGCTGAGCTAGAACAGTTAATGTTGCAACCCCGCCTTTTTCGTGAAGCCATTGCCATCGTCGAACCCTGGGAGCATGTCGGCTATAATCCCCTGGGAGAACACGTCCGGGCTTCTGCTAATGTCGCCTTTATCGCCCAGAAAGTGGCTGACTGTGATTCTCTGCTGTTTCCCCTGTGGTCTTCCGGGGTTCTGAATCTGGAGCAACTCATCCCAATCATTGCTTCCGGCATTGCCGTTGTCGTAGAAGGTGGAGATCTCTCGGTGCGGGATGCAACCCCCTTTGCTGATGGCAAGGCCTCCCTGGAAGAGCTCCATCGGTTTACTGAACAACTGCTGCTGTCCCGCTCTCCTACCAGTGCTCCGGCGATTTTTATCTGCCTGGGGCATCAACTGGCGGCACAGGCTCACATCTGGTTGATTCAGCAGGCCGTTGACTAGGTACTGGGTATGGACACCCTGGAGCGCGATCAAAATGGCAAAGCCCTTTCTGCCCTAAAACGGTCTGTCGTCAGATTCAGCAGGTGGGCGAATCATTGCCCGTGGAGAAGAAAACTGGGCACCGCATCGCCGATACCTGGTACCATCCAGAGTTTGCTGTAGGTCCAAATGAGCATAAGGAAGTGGGGCATCGGCAGTTGCTCCATTATCAGTCTCCCGATTATCTAACCTCCGCCATCCCCCAGGCACTGATTACTGCCCATGAGGTCACCGCCGATGAGTTTGAAGGGGTCATTGACACCGCCATTGAGTACGAACATGAACTGAATATTGCCATGTTCCACTCTGACGAGGTCAACGAAGAAGCAATGTTGCTGGCGAACTGGGCCTATCGACTGCTGCACGACACCGTGATTCCCCATCGGGCAGTGCTGGCTGGCAGTTCTCTCTCCTAGTTGATGCAGTTGCCCTATGCGATCAAGATTCTCTGTTCTACCGCTCTGGATAATGGTGAAGTTGTGACGGAATGTTCTGCCACCTGCATCATTTACAAAGACTTTGAAACCAAACAGATTCGTCGTTCCTTTACCTGTCAGTTTTATCCCGAATTGCTGGCAGACTTGCGAGTTGTTGGTCAACGCCAGTCGCCTTCCTACCAGCAGCTTAAGCAAGACGATGGAGCACGACTGTTTGCTCGTCTACTCTACGCTGGTATGCAAGCGTAGGTTTTGGTTGTGCCCCCTGGCTCACAGCCTGCACTGGTTAGAATTTACTCTGGTACGGTTTCTAACTGGGGCTGACCATTGTGTGTAAGCTGATGATGATCAAAGGCTGCTTTGAGCTTGCTCCGTAACAGCCGTCGGACATGGAGGTGCTTACCAGGTTTTACCCGTGCATGGTACGAATCACCAGATTGTCAGCCTCAAAGCTTTCCAGCCCTTCAATTGGAGTCGCTTCTAGAACCTCTGAACATTGACTCTGAAGGTGCTCACCAACTTTATTGATCAATTGATAAACCTGCTTCAGATCTCCTTCTGAAGGAACCGGAACGTCAACTTTGGCATAAGAGTAGTGTTTCGAGTAGTTGACGATCGAACCAATCTCGCCGTTGTGGATAATCTGCAATTGGCCATCGGAATGACGAATGTGAGTCGTTCGCAGTTCGATCGCCTCGACTGTTCCTTCGATAACTCGTTCTTCTTCTTTCCCAGCCTTAATGTAATCACCAACCAGATAGTAGTTCTCAAACAGAATAAAGAATCCACAAACAATGTCGTTGATCAGGTTTTGTGCCCTAAAACCGACTGCCAACCCCACAATGCCAGCCCCCGCCAAAATCGGAGTCGGATTAATGCCAACCAGATGCAGTACCAGAACCGCGCCCGCAAAATAGGTCACGCATTTTAAGATGCTTTTGAAGAGGGGAATAATCGTGAAGCGACGCTGCCGCTGTAAATCGGTCAGATGATCCGTTTTGAGAACTAAGAGAGTATTGATCATGGCCGACAGCAGTTTGATCATTAACCGCCCTAGAGAAACTGCCAGATACGCTTTGAGAGCAACGCTGAGATATAACGCTGAGATATTTAATGAGAATATCAGGTACGTGTAGAAAATCGCCGCCAAGAATCAACGTCAGCAACCAGATGCCATTGGCTGAAACCTTCTTGAGGGTGCTGAAAAATACTTGAACGCTTTCGTCATTTGCGGTGATTTGATCTGAATTTTGGGCCAGTACGTAGGCTCGATCCAACGCTTTCAGCAGATAGGGAAGGCTGAGTTTGACCAGTAGTAACAGGCTAATGGCCTGGAAAGAGGCGATCGCCAACGCCATCCAAAACTGGCGGGGAATGCAGCACACTGGCATTCTGCCGGACGTTGGTCATCTTAGAGGCGTGATGCTGAAACCAGGTTGCTGCCAGAACCTTGGTGCTGAATGGAAGCATAGAGTGACCAGCAGGTTTGATGGCACACTCTTGCCACTCCCCATTGGCAGGCCAAACTACAGACCGTATCCCATGTGCTGGTATTGCTAAGGGCATGGGTACACAGAACATTTTTACTGTGGCAACATTCGGTGCTGTGCGATACTCTTTTGGTGGTGTTTGCATAGACTGGAAGGAAAGTACGTATGTCCTACGAAGTTGCTCAACAGATTCTCGATCAACTCGCGATCGCAACGGAACTCTTCACGGTCGGTTATCTTGGCATTAATTTTACGATTTATGCCTGGAAGCGCAGTGCTTTCCCTAACACTGAAAAACTCGCCAGTCCCTTGTCGCTGCCCCAACCTGCGGAGCCAGAACCGCTGGCTATTCCTCAACCTGCGGTCAAAAAGCGAGAAGCGATCGCCATCCCTCTACCAGAAGTCGAACCTTTAGCCATTGCCCACCCTGAGACTGAATAGGCATTTCGGTACGAGTCTCAGCCTGATCGCGGCGACGGCCTATAATCCAGGCGATCGTTCCCAATTCCCTTAGCCCGCGTTGTAGCGGCTCCACTTTAGTCAATTGATGAAATTTGGTCACATCCTTGTCCCACAAAGCTTCCCCATATTTTGTGGCAAAGGCTTTGCGACTATTGACCCCCTTAATTCTGTAGACCTTGAGATTCAGGTGATAGAGTTCCCTGGCATGGGCCACCAGTTCGATCGTCTGGGGAAAGTGATGCAGTGTGTCGAGACACAGAACAGGCACTGGATGTTCAGGCTTTAGCTGTCGGTAAAGTAAGTCCGTAATCAGCATATCATCCACACTAAAGGCGCTGGCCTGCACCAGTCCTTCAGGAACGTTGGCAACACACCAGGCCAGAATATCTCTGGGATGAAGCTTTTCAAATTTCTGATGGAGCCTTTTCAGGTCAAGAGACGCTGGCTGGAGCAAAGGACGGGCGAATTGGGTCATGGTTAATGTGCGGTTGTGGCTCTCGTCAGTAACTTTAAATTACCCAGGGGCGCTCTCCCATCGCTATGTGACTCAGGTGGGAAATTTGACAGATCGGAGGGAAGAGAGCGGGTAGGCGAGGGAGGCGTGCATGGGTGGATGAGGCGGTAGTAGCGGGTGCAGAGTGGACACCAGGCCATTAAGCCTTTAGAATTCAAGACTTAAAACTTAAAACTTTTAAACCAAGCCTAGCTAGAGAATGGTCGTTTTCCTATAAGAGAAACTCCGGTTCTGGACTTGGAAAAGACTTGGACAAGATTTAACTCCCAACTCTTAATTCTCAACTTTTAACTCCTACCCCCTACTCCCTATGCGGTTAATTCTCTATAGCAAACCAGGTTGCCACCTCTGTGAAGGCTTGCAGGAAAAGTTGGAGCAAATTCAAACCTTAAAGTTTGACCTGGAAATTCGCGACATTAGTACCCGTGAGGATTGGTTTCAGCAGTACCAGTATGAAATCCCCGTATTATTTCTGGAAAGAGACCATAAAGCCCAGGACACGGGCCAGGAAAGCCGTCATTCCTCCTCCCCTCCGTCCCTAATCCCCCTTCCCCGCCCTTCCCCTCGATTGTCCGTCCACCAGTTGGAGCGTCTGCTACAGAAATATTTACCCCCTGAACCCCAAAAATAGAAGTGCAGTTGTGAGGAGATACTGACATGAAGTTACGTGAATTATTGGCTCAGGTTTCGACTCTGACTCCTCCGGCAGAGCATCCGGCTTTGGAACTGGAGGTGAAACGATTATCGACCAATTCTCTGGCCTGTCAGCCAGGGGATGTGTTTATTGGGATGCCGGGAACCCGGGTAGATGGAGGAGAATTTTGGTCAGGAGCGATCGCCTCTGGGGCGATCGCGGCGGTCATTTCTCAGCAGGCGGCCAGTAAAGCATTCAATCATCCACCTGCAGCCTCCACCCCAGCTTGCCTCCTGGTCGCAGAGGATATGATCCAGACCTGTGCCCAGTTAGCCACTGCCTTCTATGGCCATCCTGCCCAACAACTGAAACTGGTGGGTGTGACAGGCACCAATGGCAAGACGACCACAACCCATTTAATTGAATTTTTGTTGAATCGGGTACAGCAGCCCACAGCCTTACTGGGAACGCTGTACACTCGCTGGCCGGGATTTCAGCAAACAGCAGTACACACCACTCCTTTTGCGGTGGAACTGCAACGGCAACTGGCAGAGGCGATCGCAGCAGGCTGTGAATACGGGGTAATGGAAGTCAGTTCCCATGCGTTAGCTCAGGGACGGGTATTGGGATGTACCTTTGAAGTAGGTGTATTTACTAACCTGACCCAGGATCATCTGGATTTCCATCGCGATATGGATGACTACTTCGCAGCCAAAGCGCTGCTATTCAGTCCCAACTATTTAACCGGAGGGGCGATCGTTAATCAGGATGATCCTTATGGTCAGCGGTTGATTACCCAATTATCCGGCGATCGCTTGTGGACGTATAGCACTCAGGATGCCAGTGCTGATTTGTGGACAGGGGATTTAACCTATGGGCCAGCCAGCGTTAGCGGCACACTACATACGCCTCACGGGGAAGCGCCTTTTGTGTCTCCACTGGTGGGGCAATTCAACCTCGCCAATCTGCTGGCTGCTGTCGGTACTGCCTTGCATCTGGGGATTGCACTGGAGAAGATCGTTGCGGCTTTGCCGGAATTTGCTGGAGTGCCAGGACGCATGGAACAGGTTTCGATTTCGCCGCAGCAGGACATTAGCGTGATTGTGGATTACGCCCACACACCCGATAGCCTGGAAAACCTGCTGCGAGCCGCACGTCCCTTTATTCCGGGAAAAATGGTTTGTGTTTTCGGCTGTGGCGGCGATCGCGATCGCACCAAACGTCCGCAAATGGGACGAATTGTGGCTGATCTGGCAGATGTCGCCTATGTCACATCAGATAATCCCCGAACGGAGAATCCCCAGCAGATTTTGGATGATATCCTGGCCGGCATTCCAGAGTCAGCTCATCCCATCGTCATTTGCGATCGAGCAGAAGCCATCCGGGAAGCGATTCTCACGGCTCAGCCCGGTGATGGAGTATTAATTGCCGGAAAAGGGCACGAAGACTATCAGATTCTGGGAACAGAGAAGATTCACTTTGACGATCGGGAGCAGGCGCGAGAGGCGTTGGCAAAGAGGGGGATGGGGCGATGAGCGGAGAGGTAGACGATGGGAGTCGCAGCCACAATTCATCATTCATCCTTGGAACTCTTGCCTGTTAGACTCCATCATCATCAGTAGGATGGGCGGAGCTTGGCGTGCCCATTCAAATCAGCCAGAATAACAGGATGGAACGTTTTCCTTGGCCCATCCGACGTTTTTTCAAATTCGCCAGAAGTCTATTTATAACTCATAATTCTCCGCTGGAAGTTTTTGCTAAGATCGCCCTAATACCTGAGGGTTGCTTTCGAGTGTCAAGAATCTGTTTTTCTCCACTGCTATGACTTCTACTTCCACGTCCGATGTATCGTTATATGAACTTGCCCTGCATCAGGAACTGCCTCCCAGCACGGTACAGATCAGCCCAACAACACTCAAATCTATGAGTGATTCGCTGCTTCAGGTGTTGATCGACCAGAAAATTTCTGCCATTGTTTGGGCCAAGCTACCCCGGGGAGAGGTCTGGAAAGAAGAACTGGAGCGCTATGCCAAGCTGGAGGGAATTCCCAAAGCCATTTACAGTTTTACAACCCATCGAGAAGAAATAGAGGACACGATCGCGGCTTATTCTCTGGCAGACCAAGCCCCATCAGAAAGCGAGGCGATCGTGACCGGGGAGACAGACCCACTGACCGAACAACTGAGGAACGGTCAAACTCAGGTCTTCTCAGCCTTAACACCGATTTTTTTCGTACAGTTGCCACTCGATAGCAACCTGCGCCGGGAGTACTTTTTAATCGTTTGGTCCACCTCCTTTCAGGCAGGGTTATTTGCCCACCGACCCCGGACTGCCCAACCGGCCAAACTTTCAGAGATGACCCCAACTTCTCTGGATCTCCTATCGAGCTACGGCCAGATTTCCCAACTCCTGGAATCAACAGCCCAGGAGCGTAAACAGTTGTTAATGGCAATCTACTCCTTTGAGCCGGAGCTAATTCAGCGATCGCGACAGGGACTGGAACAATTGATGGCTGAACTGCAGCCCGTCGTTTTGCCCCAATCGACTACCTCGGCCTCCCCTGCTTCTCCAACAGCCACAGATTTAGTCCAGCAGTGGCAAAGACTGATGGCAGAAGGGGTATCTGGTTCTACCCAACTGGCCACCATTGGCAACTTGTTCGCTAAACATCTGCAACTCCAGGAAGAATTGTCTGTGCGAAGTTCCACCTATCGCAAACAGGCAGAACAGGCAGAATCCTTGCGCCTGCAGAATGACGAATTAATGCATACCATCCGGCTGAAGGATGAGTTTCTCAGCAATGTAGGCCAGGAACTGCGCACCCCTCTTACCACCATCAAAACAGCACTCTCACTCTTGGCTTCTCCCACCCTCAAGCCTCCCCAACGGCAGCGCTATATGGATCTGATTGCCAAGGAGTGCGATCGCCAGAGTTCTCTGATTACCAGCCTGCTGGATCTGGTGCATTTAGAGCGAGCCGTAGACCAGACTTCCCTCCCCCCTCTGCGCTTAAGCGATGTCGTACCCGGCGTGGTCAGCACCTACCAGCCTGTTGCCCAAGAAAAGGGAGTGCGGCTGGCCTATACCATTCCAGAAGGGCTTCCTCCCGTAGCCTGCATGACCAACTGGCTGAAACAGATTGTGATTAATCTTTTGCATAACGGCATTAAATTTACTCCCCGCGGTGGCCAGGTGTGGGTACGGGCCAAGCAGCAGGGCGATTATGTGCAACTGGAAATTCGGGATACGGGCATTGGGATTGCTCCCAGCGAAATTCCCAAAATCTTCGATCGCTTCTACAGGGTACGACAATCCACCGATGATTCCAGTGGTGCAGGCTTGGGACTGACGATCGTGCAGCAACTGCTGCTCCACTGCGGCGGTTCCATTTCTGTAAAAAGCAAATTAGGAGAAGGTTCTACCTTTAATGTGCTACTGCCGGTGTATCAGAATCCGTCGGAGCAGTCGATCGGGTAGCTAAACTAAGTCCGGTAAGAGAACGCTCGTTTTCCGATCAGAGAAACTCCGGTTCTGAACCTGGACAAGGTTTAATTCAGAATGCGCTAAAATTTAAGCTTTCTTTGATAAAGAAGTTACTTCGCGTTTTAATACCCTAAGTTCCACTGCTTGACAGGATTTGCAGAGTTTCAAATGAAGCAACCGTTCGATTTTTTCCTTGAGCGCCAAATTTCTCGTCGGGCGTTACTCAAGTTGGCTGGTGTGAGTACTTTTGGAGGGATGATTGGTTACTCCCGCTTTGCAAAACCTGAACCAACTGTTTTTCAAAAAGATTCCCTGAGTTTGCCAACTCGCTTATCCCATACCCGTAGTGTCGTTGTCATTGGTGGAGGATTAGCGGGTCTAGCATCTGCTTATGAACTCTGCCGTCGTGGGTTTCAGGTTACGCTGCTAGAACGATCGCCCCAACTCGGCGGTAAGATTGCCGGCTGGCCAATTCAGGTAAATGGCGAGACGTTGATGATGGAGCATGGGTTTCACGGCTTTTTCCCCCAGTACTACAACTTATGGAGTGTGGTACGAGAACTGGAGATTCAAGCGAATTTTAAGTCCCTCAATTTTTACTCCGTGGTGTACAAGGGCGATCGCTACAATCCCGAAATTTTTCGGCCCAGCCACTCTGCCTTTCCCTGGAACATTGTGGATCTGGCTGTATCCTCTAGTAATCGGCTCCGCTGGGGCTTGAATCTTACCAGTTATGGTCACTGGCAGGTGTTTCGGGAAATTACAGGCTTTAACCCACAAAGCAGCTATCAGCGCCTAGATGATCTTTCCGTCGCCGACTGGGTGAAACAGGACTTTCCTAGGGGATTATACGACCTGTACTTTCTGCCATTTGCCAAGTCCAGCCTGAATGCGCCGGATGTGCTCAGTGCTGGGGAATTGATGCAATTCTTCCATTTCTACTTCTTTGGTAATCCAGAAGGTCTGGCGTTTAATGGGACCTGTCAAGATATGAACCGCAGTCTGGTGCAACCGATCGCCCAATTCATTCTGCAAAACGGGGGCCGGATCGTTACCGAAGCGGCGGTTACTAATCTCGACTGGCAGCAGGGTAAAATCACCTCTCTGACCTATCAGAAAGGCCGCGTGGAAAACACCAGCCCCTTTTGGGTGACTGCCAATCCTGTGCTAGATGCCACGGTTCAAAGTCCACTCAAATTCTATGGAGCTGGCGATCGCGTGTATGCCGTTAACTCCAACAAGTCAGAAGCCCTCTCTATGACCTGCACGCATCAAGGGTGCACCGTTTATCCCAATGAAAAAGGCGAGTTTCACTGCCCCTGTCATGGTGCTGTTTACGATCGAGAAGGACGGGTATTGCAGGGGCCAGCAAAACGAAATTTGGATCGCTTCAAAGTCGTGAGTCGGCAGGATGAGCAAGTACAACTGGTTGCCAGCAACCCCAACCCGACTACCTCCAGTGGTGCAGAAACCTTACAGGCTGATTATTATGTGATTGCAACGGATGTTCCGGGCGTGCAACACCTCTTCTCGCAGATGACGGGCGAGGTCAATTCCCAGGTGCGGCAACAAGTTGAAAAATTAGCCCTGGCTGATCCCTTTGCCGTCTGTCGTTTCTGGTTCGATCGCGACTTTGAGTGGCAACAAAGCTGGTTTACCTCCCTGTCTGGCTACCGACTCACAGATAGCATCACCCTCTATCACCGGATTCAGGACGACTACATTGCCTGGGCTGAAAAAACCGGAGGCAGCGTCGTGGAGCTACATGCCTACTGCTATAAGGAAAAGGAATTTCCGACGCAGGAAGCCCTACTGAAAACCTTTGAACAGGAGTTGTACGAAATTGTGCCAGAGCTGCAGCAGGCAACCCTGCTCCATCGGGAGTTGGTGAACCAGAAGAACTTCTCCGGGTATCCCCCCGGCAGCTATCGCGATCGACCGGAAACCCAAACCCCTGTACCGAACCTCCTGTTTGCTGGAGACTGGGTGAAAATGCCTTTCCCCTGTGGATTAATGGAACGGGCAGTCAGCAGTGGTCTACTGGCCAGTAATACCATCCTGCACCAGGAAGGGTTACAACGGCGGGCCTTACTTACAGTCAAGCCCAAAGGAATGTTGTCGATTTTGACATGAAGCTTGAGAGGGCGTGGGATTTATTCCTTAAGATGCAGCAAAGGTAGTTAAGTATGGTTGCTTAATCAGGCTTTTCTGACTTGCAAGCTAGACAATAGTTGTATTGGCTCCAAGTGTTAATTCTGTGGGCTACTGTTAGCGTCAGCGTAACGTACCGCTTCTGCGAGTTAACCAATGAGTCAGTACCAATAGTTGTCAGGATTGAAAGCCTGCAAGGAGTATCCTCTTAGCAGAATTAGTGACAGCCATTCAAGCCGCTCGGAGCTTTGTGGCTACTTAAGGAGGCATCTATGGCGAAGCTTGCTTTGCTAATAGGAGTCAGTGAATATCAGGATGGATTAAGCCCCTTGCCCACTGCGGTCAGAGATGTAGAGGCCATGCAACGGGTATTGCACCAGCCTGAAACGGGTGGATTTGATCAGGTTAAATCACTCATTGATCCTGATCCACTGCTGATGCAACAGGAGATTGAAGCCTTATTTGCAGACCGCTCCAAAGATGATCTGGTGCTGCTTTTCTTTTCCGGCCACGGTATTAAAGACGATACAGGCAAACTTTACTTTGGCACTCGCATCACCCGTAAAACCCCCAAGGGGGAATTAATCCGTTCTACTGCCGTTCCAGCCAGTTTTGTTTGCGAGATTATGAGCAACAGTCGTTCTAAACGGCAGATTGTAATCCTGGACTGTTGCTTTAGTGGAGCCTTCGCAGAAGACATGACTGCCAAAGATGATGCCTCCGTGAGTATTCAGGCTCAACTGGGTGGAGAAGGACGGGCTGTACTGACTTCCTCGACCTCGACTCAATATTCCTTTGAACAAAAGGGAAGTAACCTTTCTATTTACACGGAATATTTAGTTAGAGGAATTGAAACCGGAGAAGCCGACCTGGATAATGATGGCGCAATCTCAGTGGATGAACTGCACGATTATACCCGACAACATGTGCAGGAAGCCGCTCCTACCATGAAGCCAGAAATTTATGCGGTGCGGGAAGGGTTCCGAATTCGATTAGCAAAAGCCAGAATTGCAGACCCTAAGTTGCGCTATCGAAAAGCTGTTGAACAGGCTGCCGTGGGGGCAAAATTTTTGCTGCCGATCGCCACCTGCTAAATCACTTACAGACAGAAATTGGACTGTCGATCGCCGAGGCATCCGCGATTGAATTAGAGATTTTACAAACTTACTGGGGCTATCAGGACAATCTGGAGCAGTATCGCCAAATTTTGGAGAAGGCGTTGCAATCTGAACAGCCCCTGAGTTTACAAACCCAGAGGAAACTTGAACAATTTCAAACCCGGTGGAACCTTAAACCAGAAGACGTGGAACAAGTAGAAGCCCAATTACTCAAACAATTTCACGGTAGTCAGGCTGCTATCAGTTTTACCAGTTCTGAGAGCGCTGAACGTTTGCACAATTGGGTTGCTCCAACTGTTGATTCCTCTAGTTCCCCAATGCAAACGGTTCCCCCATCCGCTAAAGTTCCAGTTCCTGATGTGGTCGAAGTTCCTTCGGTTGTTCACCCACCCAAAGAGCATACGACTCGTTTTGGCTGGGTTCTTGCGATCGTTCTAGTAATTGCGGCAGGAGCCGGATACGGAGGATTTCAGTTGATTTCTAAGTTATCTGAACCGTATTCCGTACCTGCCACTCCATCCTCTCAATTCCAGAAACGCCTGCCGCAGGAACTTGCGTGACCAATAATTTTTCTGGCAGTTTAAATATCCGCTCTGGTCCTAGTCGTCAATCAGCGATCATCAGTTCCCTTAATCCTAAGCAACAAGCCACGGCAACCGGAGAAGAAATTAACGGCTGGATTAAGATTTCTGCGCCTGTAAAAGGCTGGATCTTCAAAAGTTACACGCGATCGTGTTCAACTGTCGAGATACCGCCTCCAACTCCAGCCCCTTTACCTTCACCCGCAGATTCCCCATCCTCTCCCCCAAGTCCATCTCCCCCTACCTCCCCTTCAGCAGTCAGACCTGATCCTGAACAGTTTGTTCGAGATTACTTTGCAAACATCAATAACAGAGATTTTCCGCAGGGATGGGCCATGCTCTCAACCGATTTCCAACAAGAAGAATCCGGCGGCTATCGTGATTATGCTGAATGGTGGTCAACGGTCGAGCGAGTGGATGTCCTGGAAACCAACCTCGCTGAGCAAACGCCTGACCTCGCTAAAGTGAATATTCGGGTGAGGTACTTTCTAAAGTCAGCAGCCTGCAAGCTAGATGTTAGACAGTGGACACTGAAGTGGGATGCTGCTCAGAATAGGTGGCTGCTGTACCATCGTGAATGGTTGGTCGAGCAAAAGGAATTGCTGGATTGCACTTAAGAAAAGGGCCATCTGGGGCTGACGCAGTGCCTCGTCCATGCTACTCTCAACGGTAGTTCTTTAGTTCCGATCGCGCATAGGCAGACAAAATGGGTAGCCAGTCCACCGCCAAAACTATTTTTCTGCTCGCCTCAATGGTGGGCTGGTTGGTTGTAGGTGCTGCATTGATGTATCTGTTTCCCGTCCTGGCCGATCGCCTGGTGTCCTCTGACCTGACCCAATTATGGATGGAGAACCTGAGTCGGAGTGGGTACAATCCCATACTGGGCTGGGTGGGAGGAGGCAGTGCTCTGATTGTGACTGTAGTTGCGACCCTGATCTGGCACCAACGGTTTGAAGGCAAAATTTAGTCTTGTTACTTGGATTGAGTACCGTTTCAGCGAAACCCAACAGCTAGAGGCTTTGGCATGCTTTGAATGTTGGGTTTCATGCTTCAACCCAATCTACGCAAGAGACTACGATCTTACTGAGAGGGATGGGCCTAGTTGACTGAC
>NZ_JBRAGO010000076.1:0-21739 GCF_052746595.1 Leptodesmis sp. | reverse complement strand
GCCTCAAAATAGACCACATAGAAGCCGTGATCCTCCAGGCTTTTTTGTAATCGCCACAATTCCGTAGATTTGCCACTACCCCGGTGCCCAGTATAAAGCTGACAGGTCACGCTTCACTTGCCACAGTTGCTGATTCCAGTGAAGGTTCTCCAGTGGTGGGCGGTTCTTCAGACTGTCCAAAGGCAACCCGGAGGAAAGGGGGCGCAAGAAAAGTAGTCAGAATTACCATCATGATGATGGCCGCTTCCAGCGGTTTGTCGATCACACCACTGGCAGAACCAATTCCGGCAAACACCAGACCCACCTCACCCCGGGGAATCATGCCCACCCCGATCGCCAGTCGATTGATGCCCGGTTGCCCAAACACTGCCCACCCTGTGATGACTTTGCCCACGATCGCCACAGCAATCAGGAACACAGCAATCACCAAACCTGCGCGGTTTTCAGGAACTGCCGGATTCAGTACCCCCAAATCTGCTCTAGCACCCACAGTGACAAAGAAAATGGGAACAAGGAGATCGGCGATCGGCTTGACCAGTTCATCCAGTTCATTTCGGGCATCAGTTTCATCTAAAACCAGACCCGCCGCGAACGCCCCTAAAATTGCTTCTAAATGAATCGCGTTGCCCAAAAACGCCATAAAGAAAGCAAAGATAAAAGCGGGAATCACAATATTGCCACGGGTTTTGAGCTTATCCACAATAGCAGTAAAGGTCTTATTGAAGATGCCGCCCAACAGGATCGACCCAATCAAAAATGCCGTGGCACTGACAATCAGGTAAATCACATTCGCAATATCGACTTCTCCAGTTTTGGCAAGATTAGCAACGACTGCCAGCACAATGATACCCAGCACATCATCGATCACCGCGGCCCCAACAATGATTTGGCCTTCCTTCGATTTCAGCCGTCCCAGTTCAGATAGTACCTTGGAGGTAATGCCAATACTGGTAGCCGTCAGAGCCGCTCCAGCAAAAATGGCTGGAATTGCCGGAACATGGAACAGCATCATCAGCCCAACCGTCCCTGCCGCAAAGGGAACAGCCACTCCGACACAAGCTACGATTGTGGCTTGATAACCCACTTCCTTAAGCTGGCGCAGATCCGATTCCAGTCCAATTTCAAACAGCAGAATAATTACACCCAGTTCTGCCAGAACAGAAATAACCTCGCTCTGGGATTGGAAGATGCTAGTAAGAGCCGCCGGAGTCAGCCCATTAATCCATTGCAAGACGGTCATGATCACTGAGTCAGAAGCTTGCATCCCACTTTCTGGGAAAACCACCAGATGCAGGGCAGACACACCAATAACGACCCCAGCGACCAGTTCTCCCAAAACAGGCGGGAAATCCAGACGCTTAGAGACCTCAGCACCCAGCTTACTGGCAAGATAAATGACTACCAGACTCAGCAGCACACCAGTCAAAACAATTGGAGCATTTTCTGCCTCGGCAGTTGCCAGCAGGGGAGGTGACAGAAATGAAAATTGGGAGAGTGAATGGGCGATCGCTGATATCAACAACATAGGTCAGGGTTTTCCATCAGGACAGATTGAAACGGAATGGCATTTTTGAGGTCACACAGACATGCGACCCTGGCAGAAATACAATTTAGACTTGAACCTCTTTGCTATAAACATAATCAACTGCTTGTTGCAGGGCTACGCTACGGTCGGCCAAAATATGCTCAGGTTTGATCAATTCAAATAGGCCCAAACGCTCTAACCGGGTTTGGATTTTGGCACTGGCCCCGACAACATAGATCTGAAGTCCTTTATCGTAAGCATCCCGAATCGCATTTTCGATCGCTAGGGAAGCTGTTACTCCTAATAAAGGAACGTCACTCAGATCGATTACCAATACATCTGCTTCCTGCATGGCATTATGTTCCCGAGCGATCGCCTTGGACAAGCCAAAAATCATAGGACCACTCAGATAAAACAGTAGTACTCGACCGGCACCTTTATCCAAAAGCCGCTTTTCTTCGTCGCTTAAGCGTGCGTCGTCGTCAGTATCTGAAATCAGCTTGACTTCCTGAGATTGCAGGCTACTCAGCCGTTCAATGGTCAGAATGTTGGCGATAAATACCCCCACACCAACGGCCACGATCAGATCAACAAACACCGTCAGGAGTAATACCCCATACATGATCAGGGAAGCCTTGAGGGAGACTTTGTGCGATCGCTTCAAGAAACTCCAGTCCAAAATATCAATCCCTACCTTCAGAGCAATCCCTGCCAGTACTGCCATTGGTATTGGTTGGGTATAGCGGGCAGCACCCAGCACCACCACCAGCAAAATCAGCGCACGTGTAATCCCCGAAAGTGCCGATGTTGCTCCCGTCTGGATATTCACCACCGTTCCCATCGTGGCACCTGCACCGGGTAACCCGCCGCAGATTCCCGAAACGATATTGCCAATTCCCTGACCAATCAATTCCTTATCAGACTTATGTTCCGTGCGCGTGAGATTGTCAGCAATCACTGCGGTTAGCAGGGTATCAATACAACCCAGCATCCCCAACATCACACCATCAACAAGCATCGTGGTGATCTGACCTAGCGTAAAAGTGGGTAGCTGAAACTGAGGCAATCCCATCGGAATTTCACCCAGATCACCAATCCGACGAATGTCTACATTGCCAAAGATCGTCAGGGAGATAATTGTACCGACAATCAGGGCGACCAACTGCGGTGGCACTAACCGCTTCAGCTTCTTGGGCATGAAGAAAATGATGGCCAGGGTTAAGGCCCCCAAAATCATTTCGGGCGGCTTAGCCGTTACCAGCAGTTGAGGAATTGCCGCCACTGTACCTAGGACCCCGCCTTTGGGCACGGGATGCCCCAGAAAGGGTGCAATTTGCAGAATGATCAGAATCACGCCAATCCCCGACATGAAGCCAGAAATGACGCTATAGGGCATCAGCGTAATATATTTACCGAGTTTGAAAATGCCGAAGATGATTTGAAACAACCCCGCCAGCATAACCACGGTAAATGCCATAGCCAAGCCGTTTTCAGGATTACCGGCGGTTAGGCCAGCAACGATCGCCGTCATCACGACAGTCATCGGTCCCGTGGGTTCAGAAATCAGGGTGGGTGTCCCCCCAAACAGGGCAGCAAAAAAGCCGACACAGACAGCCCCATACAGTCCAGCGATGGGACCAGCACCAGAGGCGACTCCGAAGGCAAGCGCAAGGGGCAAGGAAACAATTGCAGCCGTGATTCCGCCAAAGATATCACCGCGCAGGTTGTTAAAACGAATCTGGTTAGTAATTGCCATCAGGGTGAATGAACTAAACTACCACAATAAGTTATAGCTAAGCAACCAAACAATTCAGACTTTGCCAAACACAAGAACACTGCATTGATAGTCACTTATCTAATCAACCTACCATGATAAAGAAAGACATTCCCCTGCCATAGATAACGCGCCGCCTTAGCCCATCTCCTCTGTCTACACTACGGTTTCCGTAATAATTGGGCAGAGCAAATGAGCAGATCAGCACAGACAAGATAAGCAACAGGGTCTTGCTGCAGATGCTTATAATTTCGAGACTTTAATCTCAAGAGTAGAGAATTTACTACAGGTTAGTTATTCTTCAACTTACTACGAAGTTGCGATCTGACTTTGCAAGAGAGGGACTTATTCCATTGAAAATCCTTTACCTTTCTATAGAAATCCTTAACTTTAAGTGCTATGCCCAGCAGTATGGCAGAGGCGTACAGTACATAAACAGTACGCATAAACAGCACATAGACGGTAGCAGGTCATATCTACTACCGTCATCATGAGTCGCTTGTAGAACTGCTTAGGAGAGTATTAACTGCCTAGGGAGAAGTTGTTGGAGATGGAGAAACAGTAGTATCTGGAGTGGGGGAGGCTGGAGTTGTTGTCGTTGTTGGGCCGCAAGCACTCAATACCATAGCAAAACTAAAGAATGAAATCAATGCAATCAAAGACCGGATCATGATAGCCACTCCTAAATAGAGGTGATCAATGAATACCTCTAATTAGGATAAGGGATAGTTGGTATTAGCGATAGTCAAAATGATTTTTTACCTGCTAATGATCTAATTGAAGAGTTTTTCATTAGTTCTCTCCTGATCAGCGGTAATTTCTGCAGTATCCCAACTTGAATTGGTGATCACAAAGTTGTGATGTAGTTGCTATGTTATTGTTCTTTCAAGTGATTGTTTGTGTCGGACTTGTGGTTATCGTTGGCACAAAACTCTCTCAGAGCGCAGATGTATTGGCAGAAAAGACCGGATTAGGGCGCAACTGGGTTGGTGCAATTTTGCTGGCAGGTGCAACATCCTTGCCTGAACTGGCAACAGGAATCAGTGCCGTTGCTGTCTTTAATGCTCCTGATTTGGCCGTCGGAGGTGTTTTAGGCAGTTGTTTATTTAATCTGCTCCTGCTAGCAATTTTGGATATTTTCATGGGCCCCGAACCTCTGCTTCGTCGTGCTGCAATCAGCCATGGATTGGCGGCAGGTCTGGGCTGCGTTATGCTAGGGGTTGCGGCAATTGGAATTTTGCTGACCCAGGCAGGCACATCGTTGACGATCGCCTGGTTTGGATTGCCCAGCATTGTGCTATTGATTCTTTATCTCGTCAGTGCCCACTTAATCGCTCAATTTGAATTACGGCGGCGGCGCGAGGTGTTAGAGCAGGAGGCAGAGGTCTTTCAGTATAACCATATCAAGCCAATGCAGGCGTATGTGACATTTACTTTGTTGGCAGGCGCGATTGTAGTGCTGGGGGTGTGGCTGGCATCTCTGGGTGATCAAGTGGCAACCGTCACCCAGTTAGGGCAAAGTTTCGTTGGAGCTTTGCTGCTGGCTGCAGCAACCTCATTACCAGAATTCGTAGCATCCCTGGCCGCGATTCGGCTGAATGCAGTGGATCTAGCAGTTTCTAATCTTTTTGGCTCTAATCTTTTCAACCTGGCAATTTTGGGAATTTACGATCTGGTGTACTTGCGGAGTAATTTGCTGGTTAACATCAATCATTCTGTGCATCTATTTACGGCGATCGTAGCGATAGTGATGACAGCGATCGCACTGGTTGGTTTAATTTACCGCGCAGCCCGCCGCTCAAGGCTTTACCTGACCTGGGATGGACTGGGGTTAATTATGTTGTACCTGGGTGGAATGTATATCATCTATCAGGGATAGTATCTGGCGGTTAAAATCGCGACTACACTCACCCACTCTGCCGGATGCAGACTCAATACAATCAAGGTTTTCAGTAACCTGCGTCGGCAGGTTTTCTCCGGATAGCCGCGACTTCAGTCGCCAGGTTGACCGGATCTTCAGGGACAAATTCTTTTGATTTTTTCAGATAACGCCATGCAATGCCATCCGGGTCATGACGACTACTCCAGGTGGCAAAATTCGCTTTCGATTTGTTGCGACTGATTGTAGTTACACTTACTTTCAGCCGTTCTGCTAAAGTACGGGGGGAGAGAACCTCCAGCATCACTGGTTCTATGGGAGGCAAAGAGAGGTTAGACGTTGCCTGAGTTGATGGTTCTGGGGGAGATTCTGTCAACTCAACTACCGATTCACAACTGTCTGAGGAAAGCGTGTCTGATGGCGGCTCTTCCAGTTCCAGGACGGGAGGTTGTTCGTCAGCCACTTCTTCTGTTTCAGGCCATGCAGTTCTGGCTTCTCTGCTTTCTTCCAGGCTATCGGCCAGCAGATTCAGATCTTCATCGCGAGTCAGTAGTGGACGTAACCCATTTAATCCGGCCACGATCGTCGATCCATTATTCACCAGCGTCGCTGCGATCGGGGGAATACCCGTTGTCACAGCAAATAGCATGGCCGTGAGATTGGGAACAGCGACTAACCCTGTATTCTGATGAATTAGATACATGGCCTGACGAGCAATCGCGATCGCTTCCGGTAAGCCACGCAAATTATTTTCCATCAGCACCACGTCGGCGGTTTCCCGGGCTACATCCGATCCATTGCCAAAGGACACCGAGACATCTGCATAGGCCAGGGCTGGAGAATCGTTAATCCCATCCCCGACAAAGGCAACCGTCTTACCTTCTGCATGCAGGCCGTTCACCACGGCAACTTTCTGTTCTGGAAAAGCTTCCGCGTAGGTATGGGTGGACGCAATCCCCAGTTCATGAGCAACAGCGGCAGCGGTATGCTGATTGTCCCCGGTCAGCAGGTGCACTTCCATATTGTCTGCCCGCTTCAGGGAACGAACCACTTCCTGGCTTTCTGGTCGCAGAGGATCCCGATAGGCGATCGCGCCACGCAACTGGCCTTCAGAAGCAACATAAATGACCGAATGACCATTTGCCTGCAGCGCTTGATACTTGCTGTGTAGGGCTGCCAGATCAACACCTTCCGCTGCCATAAAATGTCGGCTACCCACCAGAATCGTTTGGCCATCAATTTCAGCCCGCACTCCGCGCCCGATTTGATAGTCCCATTTGCCGCGATCGGCAATCCTGGCTCCGCGTTCCTTGGCATAGCGCACCACCGCTTCTGCCACCGGATGAGTCAGTCGTTGTTCTGCTGCTGCGGCCATGCTGATCACCTCTGCAGCAGACATGCCATCTCCTAGCGTTTCCACACTGACAACAACGGGTTCTCCTTGAGTCAGAGTGCCAGTTTTATCGAACACGACCGCATCCACTTTGGCTAGTTGTTCTAAAGTACGCCCACTGCGGATGAGAATGCCCCGCCGGGCGGCGTAAGTCAGGGCGGCGAGGACAGTAGTGGGAACAGAAATGCGAATTCCCGTAGCAAAGTCGAGGGTGAGAATGGAGGCCGCCCGAGCTAGATTGCGAGTCAGGGCAAAGGCTCCAGCAGCTATCAGCAATGTGGGAATCACCATGAGATCGGCGATCTCAGCAGCATAATTGCCAATCCGAGTGTCATGCACGGGGGCAGCTTCCATAACTTTAAGAATTTGCCCAGCGCGGGTTTCGCTACTGAGGCGATCGGCGCGGATGTAAAGACTGCCCTCTCGTACCAGGGTTGACGCATAGGCCATCTGTCCCGGCTTGCGGAGCACGGGCATGGCTTCCCCGGTGAGCTTCTGTTCATCAATCAGAGCAGTGCCTGTGAGGATATGCCCATCGACCGGAATTTGCTCACCAGGATAGACAATCACGGTTTCGCCATGCTCTACGTCATGGGTAAGGATTTGCAGTTTCTCTCCGTGGCGTTCCACCCAGACCAGATTTTCCAAAGAACTGAGCAAATCTAATGCCTGTCGTTTGGACGATCGCGCCGATTGCTCCCGGATCGCCTCACCAAACTCAATCAGGCTAATCATGATCGCGGGATTCAGGAAATTGCCCTGAAAGGCGGTGATCGTAATCGCCGCTAAATCAAGAAAATCAATATTCAGTTTCCGTTCCTGCAACAGCCCGTCCCATGCTCGCTGAGCAACGGGTAAAGCCGCGATCGCCACACTTCCCGCCACCAGAGCGGAGGGAATCGGTAGCCCCAAACTGCACAAAGCAGACAGTCCCAGAGTCATCATGGGAATAGTCATAGGGTTCCAGGAACTAGGCTCTGCTTCCGGTGCCGCTGGTTCAACGATGGTCGTCGCAATGGGTAAGGAAACCGTCGGTGCGGTTTGGATCAGATCCGCGAGATGGGATTGCATGGCGGCTTCCCCAATCTGCTCTGCCGTGTAGTAGACCGTCAATGAACCACTATCAGGATTGAGTTTTATTCCTGTGACAGAGCGATCGCGTTCAAGCAGATGGGTCAGTTTACGAGTATAATCTGCATCCTTGAGCAGGCGAGGAATTTTGTAGCGAATTCGACCCGGAAGGCTATGCTTGAGAGTGCAAGCGATCGTATCTGCATTGGCCCTGCGAGCTAAGGCGGGGGTTTGTAAGCCCTGAACAGACTGCTGGCGATTTGTCGGGCGTTCAGGAGTGGAAGAGAGGGATTTCGCAAGGTCTTGTAGAGAATCATCCACTTTGGCTGGTTGAGGAGGAATCACCTGATTCAACACCTCGCGGGTCATGATATCGCTGAGCAAAAACACAGGCAGAGATGCCCACCCGCTTACCCCCAGAAGCCGAACCGCCGCATAGCCACTCAGAAGAGGAGCCGCCCGCCGCAACAGAGATGAGGCTTTTCCGAGTCCTTCAGACAGGCTGGGAGGTTGCTCCTCAGTGGTCTGCGGTTTTACAGGCAGACGAGCTAGCAAAGACTCTAGCGACAACTCATTGGGATCAAATTGGAGAATAACACTACGGTTCGTGGGATGGGTTTGAACATCCAGATGGGTGTACAAGTCAGCAATCTTTTGCCTCAAATGTTCGACGGCTGCATCAAGCTTATTATCCTGAATTCGCAACCGAATTCGCCCAGGACTGGCATGGATCACTTGAAGAGGACTAACTGACAATGATGAGAGCGTAGTAGTCATTCTCGTAATTGAATTTAACTCAATCTTTCACCCGTTGCGATCGTCGCCCCCTGCCCATTCAGTTCAGGAGAACTTGGGCCTTCAGGCTCCGTGGTGTAATGCAATTTAATGAAGCTATCAAAAGCGTAGTATGCCAGCACATACCAGGGGGCTGTTTCAAATTGCCATCCTTTTCGGAGTAATTGGTAGATAGCTAACCCACCTAATCCCAGAGGGATCAGAAAACGCAGATCAATAGATCCCTCGGTTGATGCACCCACTCGACGGTTCAGGTCAGCAACGGCTTTCACCAGGTCATCTGCAACTCCTGATTTACCTCCTGTTGCAGGTAGTTCAATGTCTATTGTATTGAACAGAATCACTCCCACATCGTGTAAGGTGGCAGCCAGATCCTCAACAACTGTTGGTGTTTGATCGTAGTGAATAATAATACTTCCCGTTTGCAGATTGGGCCGCACACTGTAAACATCCGGCATGGCCTGTAATGCCCTGGTAATCTCGCCCATCTGCTCCGGGGTGCGGCGTTTAGCGGAGACACGAATCCGCGTACGGGACGGGGTGCTGCTGACAATGTGGGTGTGGCGATCGTGAAGCAGGGTCGTCATAGTTTAATCTTCAACTGGAATATTCTCAGGGCCTCTGGCTGACTGAGGCTCTTCGGATTGGTGTATCTCGTGCTGTACCTCGGCCACAATGTCCTCCCAGGCATCGTTCATTTCAGTCATCGCTTCTTTGCCTTTCTCATAGAGTCACATTCCTTCTTTCACCACGGCCTTAACCACCGGTTTACCCGCCTTCCCCAAAACTGGGAGCACCACTGGAGCAAGTAGAGCGGCACCAATGCCAGCCGCAATCCCGAAAATACCCACATTTCCTTCCAGGGCTTCAAATCCCTCTAGTCCCTCTAGACCTTCAAGCCAATCAGCCATAACAACCTCCCGACATCAACAGGAATATTAAGCAGACTTAGGATGCATTTCTATCCTAAGATTTATCATCTTTCACAAGTTAGAGATTCCATAAACTTTTATTAATCTTGAGTTGGCTTAACAAAGCAACCAACCTTTTACGATAAATAAAGATACGATCAATAAAGATACAATTGGTAAAAACTGAAAACGTCACGCAAAACGGGAACGGATCAAGGGAGTTGGTATGCAATTGGAGCTATTTCTCAAGCTGCTGCTTCAAGGACTGCCTGCGATCGCGGAATTCCTTACAGTACTGCAGTTACTTCCTGGCTATCAACAAGCCAGTAAAGAGGGAGAGTCAGAACAATGGGTTGACAACCGGGAAATCCCATTACAGATAGCTAAATCCCAGCGGGAAACAGAATTACTGCGGCTGGAACGGCAGAAAGAACTGGAATATTGGTCTTTAGGACTGCTTCCTGCTCAATTAACAACGGCAAATTCGTGGCTTGAAACGATTCCCCTGAAAGTACTGCTGGCTCCCCTGCAAATTAATGGGGAATTTGATGCATCGGTTCGGCAACACCTTTCGATTCTGGAGCGGCAATTGGGGCAGGGTTTAGCAGAGTTTCTGCAGCAGCATTATTCGCTGCAGGATTGCGATCGACCTGTGGAATTTCTCTCCGGAGCCTGGGTACACCACTTCCTGCGCCATGAAGCCCAGATCAAAGTATTATTCCAGCAATTTCCATCTCAACCCACTCTGATCCTGGAACCGGAAATCATCGGGGAAGAGTTGGGTCTTCACATTGCCTACTGGGGATTTGGACGAAAGCAATACACCTATCAGTCAGTCATCTCTCATTTCAACTATCAGCAACTATTAATTGCTGCTGCCAAGCGACGAGCACTGGACTGGAAGGATACAGCAGACAAATTATTAGCAGCGGGTGAATCACCAGAGTTGGTCAACCAGTTGGGAGGCGATAGCGCCATTAATCTGGAACTGTTGGAGAAAGAAACAAAGTGGCAATCGCTGGGCATTCATGCCTCTACTTTGTCGCTTCAGTATCACTTGAATGCCAGAGATTTTGCCGCTTTGGTGCAAGTCCTGCTGCCGTCCTGCTGCATCTTTGTGGCCGGGATGGCTGATTATTATTATCTGAGTCGCTCCGGTGTCTCTCCATTCCTTTCTGAACTCGTGGCTCCCCTGCTCGGATCGGTTGATCAGCCATTCCAGCGATCGCTCTATGACCTCGTTCTGTCCGGCTATCGTCATTTG
Organism: Leptodesmis sp.; assembly: GCF_052746595.1. Lineage (NCBI taxonomy): Bacteria > Bacillati > Cyanobacteriota > Cyanophyceae > Leptolyngbyales > Leptolyngbyaceae > Leptodesmis > Leptodesmis sp. Next base: position 11,127 of record NZ_JBRAGO010000076.1, on the reverse strand, counting down.
CTGCGCAGCTTAAGTGCGGCATCCGCCAGGACTCAGGCCCGCGATCGCGCATCCATGCAAACAACTCAAACTGCATGGCTAACAGCCTGTCTGGCTCAATTGGAGGCGCTACTGGCAGACGAGTCGCCAGCGTTATCGGCTGAGCGTGTGATTCAGGTGTTTGCTACTTTCCGGCAGTCTGTACCCAGCAAACCCATGCAGCAACGGCCAGCCATTTTGCTACCTGGCACGGCTGCTCAGGCGGCTCCATCGGTCAGGCTGCACCCTGAGATCGCAGCCCCGTCCTCGCCCCTGAATTTTCCATCGCTGTTTCTGGCTTACACGCTGAGTGGCTACGCCGGTAAGGCTGCCGCGATCGCTGTTAGCTCAGATAATCAGGTGCTTCTCAGTGCTGGGAATGATCAGCGTATTCAACTGCGACATTTACAAACGGGAGAACTTCTCCACTCTTTCGCAAGTCACTCTGGCCGCATTCTCACCCTGGCGCTGAGTGCGGATGGCCAATTGCTGGGTAGCGTGCATCGAACCAGCAGTCACAGTTACATCCGGGTCTGGAAGGTCAAAACCAGGGAGTTGCAATGCACATTGACAGGCCACAACAAGTCCATTCGCTGTCTGGCGATCGCTCCCGATAACACCACCCTGATCAGTGGTGGGCAAAAGATTAAAATCTGGGATATCCGAACTGGCGAATTACAGCACACCTTCAGCGGACACACCAAACTGGTATATGCGGTGGCGCTGAGTCCGGATGGACGCATTCTCGCCAGCAGCAGTGCCGATAAAACTGTACGACTGTGGCACCTGCCGACCGGCAAACCTCTGTATACGCTGGTTGGCCATCAGGATTGGGTGAAAGCGATCGCCTTCAGCCCCGATGGTCAATTCCTGGCCAGTGGCAGCGATGACAACACCATGAAGCTGTGGCACGCTGCCAGTGGTCAACTGGTTCGCACTTTCACAGGCCACTCCGACTGGGTGTTGGCAGTTACCTTTAGTCCAGATGGAAAGACGCTTTTCAGTGGTAGCAAAGATCAAACCATCAAACTTTGGCATATCGAAACAGGCAGCCTGCTAGGGACTCTCAGTGGCCATCGCAAGTGGGTTCACTCCCTGGTTGTTAGTCCGGATGGTCATACCTTAGCCAGTGGGAGCGATGACAATACCATCTGCATTTGGCGAGCGGCCTGAGCCATATTGGATAGAGATCAGTCAACAACTCGAATTAAATTTCATCCGCTGTTAATTCCCCTTAAATGTAGTACTGCCCATCCTTGTGCTTGCACAGTTGAGCGGAAGTGGGCTGACGTCCTTTCAGCTTTCCTGCTTGATAGTTAGCAAGCACTACAGGGATATGCTCTCTACAGCCCAACAACGTCAGACTGACGGTGCTATCTTTCTCTCTGAAGTCAAAGATCCGTGCATCATAATCAGCACTGGTTGGTGCAACCTTCTGAACAGGCTTTCCTTTAACCTTGCTGCTTTCCGGTTAGCTCCAACCCTGGCACAAACCCTCACCGCTTGATTTGCACTCAACCCAAATTGAGAGCGAATGTCCTGATAAACCAAACTTTGAATTGTGGTCTTGCTGGTTATGCCTAGCTTGACCTGTTCGTTGGCATAATTACAGGCATTTGCAAATGCTTTCAACAAAGCATCCATCTTAGAGGCTTGTTCAGCCGTTGGCCGGAGTTTGCAAACGATAGTGAGAGTTTGTTGCATTCCACAGTCGTATCACGGGTGAAAATAAAAGCGGCTAAAGCCGCTGGTTCGTTTTTCCTCCCTGCCCTAAAGAGACAGGGCTTCCAAGCTTACCGAGGATGAAACATGAAAGGATCTGAATACGGATATGTCCGAGACGTTTGTGCCCTGCGGTTTAAAGGGTACGATTACAAAGAAGACAAGGATCTGGCCGAGTCGTCGGCGCGAGCAGAAAAGGAGTTTCCGTTTGAGTCAAACAATGACAACTTTGCAGCCTTTTTTGCCCTGCAGCGCCGCCTATACAAGTGGGGTGGGGAAATGCTGCCCAGGAACGACCCGTTGTTTCAACTGTTTGATCGGATGTTTTTGTACCTGGCACCCCTTGATGTGCCTGCGGAGTTTGCCAGTCCTGAGCATGTCAAAAAATGGCAGGAGGAATACCAGCCGCTGTTTGAGGATAAAAAGCGTTTTCAGGCACTGCATGACGAATACCAACTAATGGTGGATACTTTCGACGAAGAAGAACACTGGAGATATTTAGCGTCCAAAATCAGGACTTGAAGAAAAAGACCTTATTGGAAGCAGGCTTACTGGAAGCAGGCAGTTTGCCTGCTTCTTCTTGTTTGCTGGTGCTTTTGGGTTCCTGTTTGCTGGTGCTTTCAGGTTCAGGTTCATCGTAAATAACCACAGTTCCGCCCGCCTCTTTTTGTTGGCGGGCGAACTCAATATGTGCGTCTTTTCTATCGACGTAATCAAAAGGAATGCCTTCCATCATGGCAGTAAACTCGTTTTCACTGTCCCCCATAAAACCTGAATTGTTAGAGCCTGGCTTTTTTTCCGTCCAGTACGTGCCAAAAATTCGGTGTTTTGGCACGTTTTGAATTGTGAGTTCTGTACCAGTCACGCTAACAACATCAAAAACGCTGGTGGACTCAGCAGCGCCGCGATTGATTACCGCGTTACGGGCACCTTTTTTTACCTTGTATAACTTCATCACGTTCAATTCTTCCGTGCGGAAGAGAGTAATGGTGCCGTCTTTGTTTTTGCTTACAAAGTCGGTTTTGGTTAAAAACTCTTGGTCTGCGCTCTGCGGAATGGCGATCGCTACCGCTCCGTTTCTGCCTTTTCCCCGATCGTCGCACCGATGCGTTGTCCCTGGGGACAAAAAGCTTTTTCCCATTATCTGGGAACCAATCAGGAGAACTGGCATGTTTATGATGCCAGTTCTCCTGATTGTCGGAGGGACAGCACTGGGCTGCAACTTTCCCAGTGATCGTCCGATTTTAATTGACCAGGGAACAGCCGACTCATTCCTCGACACCCAACTCAAACCCGGTTTGTTTGCCGAAGCCTGCGCCAAAGTCGGTCAACCGTTAACGCTGCGAATGCAACCCGGATACGACCACAGTTACTACTTCATCGCCACCTTTATCGAAGACCATATTCAGTTTCATGCTGATGCTCTCGGGATTCCTGTGTAGGTCAGCATAAAACAAATATCCAGCAGTTAAAACCGCGACTACACTCACCCAGTCTGCCGACGCAGACTCAATACAATCAAGGTTTTCAGTAACCGGCGTCGGCAGGTTTTCTCCGCATAGCCGCAATTTCAGTCGCCAGGGTAACAAAGAGACAGGCTTTTAAAACATCCTCTAACACATCCTACATTTAATTTTAGCTACCGACTTAGCAATGCCAAGCATTCAGTTCTACAACTGAAGCAGATTTTCAATTCCATCAGGTGTTTTGCTCCACCAGTTTTTTCTCATCAATGCGCTGATTCGCTTCACTCCTAGCATCGGGTTTATGGGCAATCCAGTATTTGCTCATGAAGTGAACTTCCTCCGTAATGTTGGAGAAACCTGCCGATCGCAAACGACTCGCCAAGTCATCCTGAATATAGCTCCGATAATACGGCTCATGGAACAGCAAGGGGAAGTTTTCCATCGACAATTCAAACTCTGGCGAATCGCTCAGTTGAATCGAGTCACAGATAACAAACACCCCGCCCAGTTTCAACACCCGGAAGCACTCATTAATCACATTCTGCCGTACCGCAGGGGGCAGTTCGTGAAACAGAAATACACAGGTAAGGCCGTGGAAGTAATCATCCATATAGGGCAAGGCTTCCGCATTGGCCTGCAACAGTTGGGGGAGTTCTCCCGGATTTTGGGACAGGAGTTGATTTGCCTTTCTCAAGTAAGCAGGGGACAAATCCACACCGTATAAAGAGGCTTTGGGCTGCGATCGCCGGATAAATTTCAACGTCCGTCCAGTGCCACACGCCACATCCAAAATCCGGATCTGGTTAGAGATCTTATCTGAAAATTGCTGCAGACCCTGCTTCAAAGGAGCCAACACCCGCCGTCGCATGGCATCTGCTGCCCCATTAAACAGAATGTCTACCTGCAAGTCGTAAAGATTTGCCGACCAATCACTCAAATAGCCATCGGTTTGATGATGGAAATTCTGCAAGTAATAAGCTGGGTAAGTACTGATATCGATATCGGAGGAAAAATCTTGATATTGCTTGTTGTTTGCACGGTTCCACATTAAGGGCAGGTCAGCCCAAACCAAGGGATAAAACCGGAAGAAATCCTCCCAATCATTCTCAAACAGCAAACTGACAGGATAAACTCCCCGCTCGGCATCCTGCCAGTCTGCTTCCAGAATGTCGTCTAACCGCTGTTGAATTTTCAGCAACAGCTCCATTGGTAGCGGTTTGCCTCGTTTTTCAGGAGGTGGAGCAAGCCAGTTGAGCAGTTGGCTACTAACGGTTTTATGAGCAAGACCGAAATAACTCTTGCCTTGTTGAAATGCTTGATATGCCAGTTTTGTCAAAGATTCAGGCATGGTATCTAGAGAAACAAATTTGACAACTAAGGATTGGTGTGAATAATTGTAACGAATTCTTGGTGCAAGTTTCCCCTTTGGTGATTACCTTGTACACCCACATCATTAGGGCGTGGCTGCACCAAAGTCCCTGGTTAGCCAGAGATTCCCAGCAATGTTTGTCTTCACTGGTCACTGAAATTAATTCCCAAAGATTGAAGGATCAAAGTTGAGAGAAATCTGATCACGAGGTCGTGATCCTGCGGCCGTGCCAGAAGCAAAGGTAGGATATTCAGCTACGGCAGAAGCCCTTCCAGTGGCAGCACGGATATCTGCAACGGGCGGCTCAGAGGAATCAAGCAGGGGTTGGGAGGAACCATTGGAGGATGGCAAGGTGGTTGTAGAGGCAGGAGCATCTTCTGGGGCCGATGAGATCGCAGAGCGTCCAGGTTCGGGAGGTTTCACAGTCACATAGGAGGCAGCCGCCTTAAGTTGGGCCGCCGGATCGATCGCTTGAAAATTCGATCCCTCTTTTTTCAAAATCTCCAGGTGCAGATGAGGCCCGGTTACTCCTCCCGTACTACCCACTTTGCCAATTACCTGACGGGCACGTACCGCTTCCCCTGGCTTCACCAAAATTTCTGACAGATGAGCATACAGGGTTTGATATTGCCCATCTGCATATTCCAGGATAATCATCTTGCCATAACCATCCCCCCAATCTGCATACCGCACATAGCCAGAATGGGCAGCCAAAACTGGCATTCCCTCTGGCGCACCCAGATCTTCACCGGCATGCAAGCGGCGATCGCCATAGAGTAGGATGTACCTGCCAACCAAAGGGACTGGTGACTTCAACGACTTCTGGTAGCGGATAATAAAAAGCCGTATCTGTTGGATCGGGCTTAAAGTTAAATAGTTTGGGAGCCAGCTCCCACGGCGATGGCTTGAGCGTATTTTCCATACTCCAGGCCGCTCCCGCCATCAACAGCACCGCTCCTATACCAATCAGTCCAGTCTTTAATTTCATCTGCCTAGCTTCTGCCTAACTTCAAGATTGCCCATAACCCAGGCTCAGTTTCCTGGCCAAAACACCAGCATTGCTACCAGCGCTCTGGTTATCTTAGTACATAAGTACTAAAAAGAGAATGGACAAGGCTTCCTATTTCTAGAACCCGTTCCCTATACAGGGAGCCGCACTGTAGACTTTGTGTCAGTTACCCAGAACTCAAAGTTCAGAGCTTAAAGCCCATGTCTCGCAATTACTTCAGCAACCGAATTGCTGTCTTAGCAACGATGCACCGGAAGGAAGAAGCAATCGCACCAATTTTGCAAGAGCAACTGGGAATTCAGGTGATTGTACCGCCGGACTTTAATACGGATGACTTTGGCACCTTCACTCGAGAACGGCAGCGGCCCGGTACCCAATTGGAAACAGCACGGCTGAAAGCTCAGAAAATTTTGGAGCAAACAGGAGCCACCTTGGCCCTGGCAAGCGAGGGAAGTTTCGGCCCCCATCCGGGATTTCCCATGCTGGCCTGCGATCGCGAGTTAGTACTGCTGCTGGATACTGCTAATGGCCTGGAATTGGTGGGAGAAGAGTTGTCGGCAGATACCAACTATCAGCATCGCACTATTCGCAGTCTGGAAGAAGCGCTCAAATTTGCTCAAGCGGTTGGTTTTCCAGAACACGGCCTGATTGTCATGCCCCGTGCTCATTCCAAACAACCCGATGAAATTACCAAAGGGATTACCACACCAGCCCACCTGGAGGAAGCAGTGGAACGGACATTGCGCCGATCTCCTACGGGCACCATCCACATCGAAACTGATATGCGGGCACTGTATAACCCAACACGCATGAAAGCAATCGCCCGCGCCACCCTGAGTCTGGTTCAAATTGCTCAACGAGCCTGCCCTCAATGCGGTCGACCTGGTTTCGCCCCCAGTGAATATCGCAAAGGACTACCCTGCAGTTGGTGCGGTCTACCTACATCCCTCACCCGCTCGGTTCTCTACCAGTGCCAAACCTGTCATTACCAGCAGGAATTCCTCTTTCCTGATGGCATAGAAACCGCAGATCCCGCCCAGTGTCAGTATTGCAATCCATAGAGTATGACTCCCAACCCCCTATTGAGAGCGAAAATTCATATTCTCTCGCACTCAGAAAAACTGAGGGGCTATGGTAAATAGTTGACAGGTTATAATCAACCTCCTGAGTGAGTGTGGCTTATGTGGTTACGGTTGAGTAGATTAACGATTGTCCTGGGAGTGACCATGATTGCGGGGGCACTTCCAGCACAGGGGCAGGTAACGGATTCTCAGGTCAATGCTCTGGTAGAAGCATTACGGCTGAATGCTCCCCCTGCTTCTCCATCGGGCGAACGGCTTTATAGCGAGTGGCAGGTCAAGGGAGAAAACATTCCCCGCTGGTCTCAGGTGTGTATTGGCCGATCGATTACGCCAGAATCATTTGAGGCCAGTCCCGTAACAGCTCGTTGGATTTTGGTTTGCATCCTGCGAGATACTTTGCGTGCCGAGTATAAAGCCAGTGGTAACAATGAGGCGATCGCAGTTCGACGGGCGGCCTCCTGGTGGATGACGGGAAATCCAGCCAACTATGCGACGGGCGACACTGGTACCTACACCCAACGAGTGCTGACGGCTTATCAGCAGAAGCAACCGATCGCCGCCAAGCCTGCCACTAATCCTGCTGCAGCCAAACCCATCACCCCTGCTCTACCATCAAGCTCTGCACCCACTCTCTCAGCACCTACAGAAGCAAAACCGGGTAATTCAGGCCCTCCTGCCAAGCCTGCCATTACTCCAGATGCCTCTCAAAATCGGACAACGACTTACGATCGCTATATGCAAGCGGGCTATGAGGCGGCTAAAAAACGAGACAGAGCCACTGCTCTGCTCAACTTCCGTCGTGCTTTAGATGAGCGTCCAGGAGACACCTACGCCACCCAGGCCATTCAAAATGTTGAAAACTTTTCCCGCGCTCAGTCCTCTGCTACTCCCGCCGATCCTCAGCCGCGTTCTACATCTTCCACTCCCCCTCAACCGAACACCCCAGCGGCAACTTCTACCCCGGCCTTTCCCGCTTCCAGTTCCTCCCCCAATGTGACGACAGTCAGCAAACCCACTCCCCTCCCCAAACCCAAACCCGCAACCGCCTCCAAGCCTGCCTCCCCCTCCCCTGCCCTGCCTACCGTTGTCGTTCCCTCTGTGGCTCCCGTCTCAGTGACCCTGACTCAGCAAGAGGCCGTTGATCTGGTCAATCGCTGGCTACAGGCTAAAGCAGACATCTTCGCTCCGCCTTTTGACCAACAGCAAGCCCTCAACCTGACGACAGGAGAATTACTCTCCTCACTGATGAAACCGGACGGAGTTCTGGCCTGGTTAAAAAATAATCGCGCCTACTACCGCTATGGTGTACAGAAAGTGGATTCTGTAGATCGCTTTCTTGCCGCCCGCGATCGGGCCACGCTGGAAGTTACCCTCACCGAAGACCGCACCCTTTATTTCGATGGCGCGATCGATCCCAAACGCACCGACTTTTCCGCTCAACGGGTTCGTTTCAGCCTGGAAGCAAGCGATGGCACCTGGAAAATTGCCGATTACAAGACCGTGGATGGGTCGTTGTTAGAACGATCGGTCGGCAGGGATTGAGGAAGATAGCAGGGACGGGTAGATGGGTGGATGAGTAGATGAGTAATCTCAAACTTAAAACTTTCAACTCTTAACTTTCCTATGAAACACCTTCCTTTCTTCCTGATGGCCTTTCTTCTCCAAGCACCTGCAGCGCTCGCGGCTGAATGGGTGAACGTAACCGTTAATGCGGTGGGCGATCGCTTTTTGATTGATAAAAGCTCCATTCAACGCAAGGATGATACCGTCTGGTACTGGGAATACCGGGAATTTCCCCAGCCCAATAATGCTTTTCTAGAAGAGCCTGTGGATCAACCTGTGCATGGTGTAGTACTCAACTGGTCAGCAAACTGTGCCAGCAAAACCCAACGACTACGGCAAATTACGGCATATACCAAAGACCAAAAAATAATTCGTCGGTTTAGCTATGGTGAGCAGGGAAGTTTATCTCAACCTCGTTCTGGCAGCAGTACGGCCAAAGTGTTAGCTTACGCCTGCGGAGTGAAATGAACCTGGTAGAGCCGTGTTGCAACTTCCAGAAGATACTGGAAAATCTGGTGTTATTTGCAGCACTCGTATTACTGGATTAACTGCCAATCGCCTCGCCAGTTCAAAGCGCTAAATCCTTTGGTGAAAGGCTATGAAACTCCATGCCCCAGTTACAGCAAAAGTTTGCAATCTTTCAAGCTGTGATAAAGATCATATTATCAGATGATCCCGATCGCCCTCACCACTTTCCGGAATGGAGATACTTAAGGAGACTCAACTATAGCCGAGTCATCAACAGGGAACACACGACTGGCCGACAGGTTTCGCAAGAAGCCGTCGGTTTTTTATTTGTTCTTAGGAAAAGCTTCCGGCTTGATTTGAATTTGTTGGGGTTGACCGTTGCGGAGAATTTCCAGCTTGAGATTGGCCCCAATTTTGCTGGCCTCCACCTTAGCCTGAACATCTGCTGCCGCTTTTACAGATTGCCCCTCGACTTTCTGAATAATGTCTCCCTGCTGAATGCCTGCTTTCGCTGCTGGAGAGTTTTCCACTACCCGCACGACCAGCACTCCCTCATCTCGATTAATCTTCAGTTTCAGTTCACTGCTGCCATTAATCTCCTTGCGTAGAGCGGGAGTTAGATCCACCATTTGAATTCCCAGATAGGGATGATCCACCCGACCTTTCGAGAAAAGTTGCTCGGCCACCCGTTGTGCCGTTTCGATCGGAATGGCAAATCCCAATCCCTGGGCATTGGCTCGAATCGCAGTATTAATGCCGATCACTTCACCGCGATCGTTTAGTAAAGGCCCACCCGAATTCCCAGGATTAATCGCCGCATCGGTTTGAATGAAGCTGACCCGCTTATCGGGAACGCCCACCTGAGAACTGGTACGCCCGATCGCACTGATAATGCCTGCCGTCACGGTGTTATCCAGCCCCAAGGGATTACCAATTGCGATCGCCCATTGTCCCGGAATCAATCCATCCGAGCGACCGAGTTTGACAACAGGCAGCTTGTTCGCATTAATTTTGACCACTGCTACATCCGTCACCGAGTCTGCTCCCACCACCCGGCCTTCAAAGGTGCGACCATCCTTGAGGGTCACTTCTACCGTGTCTGTTCCTGAAACCACATGAGCATTCGTGAGAATCCGGCCATCGGGCGACAGAATAAAGCCAGATCCCGTTCCTCGCTCAATCCGTTCCTTGGGAGCAGGCAATTCATCTCCAAAGAACCGCCGAAAGAAGGGATTGCGAAATGCACTCGGCAGGTCATTCGACACCTGACGGGAGGAATCAATCCGCACGACGGCTGGCCCGACCCGTTCTACCGCCGATGCAATAAAATTAGAGGCTTGGGCCGGCAGGGGCGATCGGGCCGCAGGCACGCTATCCGCTTTCAGAGATTGAACCACAGGGGCCGGATCAGGTGCTATTTTATGGGTTTGCTCCGGCTTCAGCCAATATTGACTAGCAAGAATTCCTGTACCAGCCCCCATCGCCAGCAGGGAAATAGAAGTGGCCAGTTGCTTAAACGATAGACTCATAGCTGCAGAAATGAATTGCGGCACACTCCTACCCTAACATCCCCAGTTAGAGTAGAAACGACTTTCCTCAACCACCTATGCGCCTTGCCTTAACCCTTTCCCTCCTACTGGGAATATCCCCTACCTATCCCACCCTTGCTCTCACTGCTCCCCCTGCTGTTTCCAGTACAGGCGTGAGGAATCGCGTCTCTACCCCCAATTCCACCACCCTGCTTGCTCAACAAGTCTGTTCTTCTCCAGCCCTTTCCCGCATCACTCGTCATCGGGTTGCCAGCGGTGAAACTCTGGACTCGATCGCCCGTCGCTACAATTTACTACCGACTACCCTAATGGGCTTCAATCCAGCTTTACAAAGTGGCAAAGTTGCCGTGGGTACAGAAATCTTAGTGCCCCCATTTAACGGCATTCGAGTGGATGTAAAACCTGGGCAAACCTTACGGGATATGGCTAAGGCTTACGGAGTGCGACCTGATGTGTTGTTTGAAGTCAATGGTTGTCAGCCTGCTCCCAGAACCGTGTTCATTCCAGGTGTCAATTGGTCGCCTGTGGGGACTTCTAATTCACCCTCTGGCCCACCAACGGGACAGATCCTGTCTGGCTCACCATTTCCCACGCCGCTTTCAGAATCATCCATTTTGCAGCGCTATGGCTATGGAGTACAGGGCAATACCAGCCAGGTAGCATTCCACAGCGGTATTGATCTGGCCGCTCCCCTTGGCACGCCCGTCCTGGCTGTGGGTGATGGCACGATCGCCTTTGCAGGTCAGCAGGGAGTATATGGCAATCTGGTTGTAATTAATCACCTGGAAGGATTACAAACTCGTTACGCGCAATTAGGCAGCATTCGCGTGAAGGTAGGCCAGACGGTGAAGGTAGGCCAGACGATCGGTACAGTGGGTAC
>NZ_JBRAGO010000075.1:773-21950 GCF_052746595.1 Leptodesmis sp. | reverse complement strand
GGCGAAGATAGTTGGACGGCAGCGTCCCGCAAAAATAGCTCGATGCCAGGGTAATAATAAAAAGTCCTCTTGATAATTGACAAGAGGACTTTTTGGTTTTCAAAGAGGCATATTGTTGGCACAATACAACTGGTATAACGTAACCGTCAGTATTGTTGAATTGTTGACTGACGGCTGCGTTGTGGTTCCCCAGTTAATGAACTGCAATTGTAGTTAACTGAGCTTCATCCTGCTTTGTGATAACTCGACCTTCCTCTTCAAATCCAGGAATTTGATCGAAATACAGGTAACGGTAAAGGTCATCTGCAAATGGGTCAATTTTCTTGGTGACGATATTAGTGTATTCTTCAACTGTGGGAATGCGACCGAGTAGCGCACAAACGGCGGCCAGTTCGGCCGATCCTAGATACACCTGAGCACCTTTGCCCATCCGGTTGTTGAAGTTACGGGTGGAGGTTGAGAAAACGGTGACTCCATCGGCGACCCGGGCTTGATTCCCCATACAGAGTGAGCAGCCAGGCATTTCGGTTCTGGCTCCAGCAGCGGCGAAGATGCCGTAATATCCTTCTTCACGCAGTTTTTGTTCATCCATACGAGTCGGTGGTGCAATCCAGAGGCGTACCTTTACTGGTCCTTCGCCTTCCAGTACCTTCGCTGCTGCCCGGTAGTGGCCAATGTTGGTCATGCAGGAGCCAATAAACACCTCATGAATCGGATCACCTGCACATTCGGACATCAGCTTGATATTGTCTGGGTCATTGGGTGCTGCTACCAGGGGTTCTTTGATTTGATCCAGATCCACTTCTATTACATCGGCGTACTCTGCATCTGAGTCAGCAAACATTAAGATGGGATTGGCTAACCACTCTTCCATCTTGCGAATGCGGCGCAGAATTGTTCGGGCATCGCCATAGCCACGAGCGATCATGTTTTTCAGCAGGGAAATGTTTGATCGCAAATAAGTTGCCACTGTATCTGTACTGAGCTTGATGGTGCAACCTGCCGCCGATCGCTCTGCTGTTGCGTCCGTCAGTTCAAAGGCCTGTTCTAACTGTAGGTCTGGTAAGCCTTCCATTTCGATGATCTTGCCAGAGTAAACATTTTTCTTGTTGTCCTTAGCGACCGTCAGTTTTCCTTCCTGAATCGCTACATAGGGAATGGCATTGACAATATCCCGCAGGGTGACACCTGGTTGGAGTTGCCCTTTAAAGCGCACCAAAACTGACTCCGGCATATCCAGTGGCATCACGCCCAGAGCTGCGGCAAATGCAACCAGACCAGAGCCTGCTGGGAAAGAGATGCCCAAAGGGAAGCGAGTGTGAGAATCGCCACCTGTACCTACGGTATCCGGCAACAGCATCCGATTTAGCCAAGAGTGGATAATGCCGTCCCCCGGACGCAGGGAGACACCACCCCGTGAGGTAATAAAGTCAGGTAATTCTTTATGAGTCTTAATATCTACAGGTTTGGGATAAGCGGCAGTATGACAAAAACTTTGCATCACCAGATCCGCACCAAAACCAAGACAGGCCAGTTCTTTTAACTCATCGCGAGTCATCGGGCCAGTCGTGTCCTGAGATCCCACTGTGGTCATCACAGGTTCACAGTAGGTGCCTGGACGTACACCTGGAAGACCGCAGGCTTTGCCAACCATCTTCTGCGCTAGAGTATAGCCCTTCCCAGTATCGGCAGGTAAGGTGGGACGGGCAAAGACAGGACTGGGTTCTAATCCCATTGCTGCCCGGGTTTTATCGGTGAGGGTACGACCAATGAGTAGCGGAATTCGGCCTCCTGCCCGGACTTCGTCCAGAATCGTATCGGGTTTGAGGGTGAAGGTAGCAATCACCTCACCAGCCTCATTTGTGATCTCGCCTTTGTAGGGATGAATCGTAATTACATCGCCAGTTTCCATCTGGGTGACATCGCACTCAATAGGTAGCGCACCGGAGTCTTCAGCAGTGTTGAAAAAGATTGGTGCAATTTTGCCGCCCAGGATATAGCCGCCTGTATGTTTGTTGGGAACAAAGGGGATCGGTTGCCCAATGTGCCACAGAACCGAGTTGATTGCAGATTTGCGAGACGAACCAGTACCAACCACATCTCCAACATAGGCAACAGGATGGCCTTTTTGCTTCAATTCGGCCAGGGTTTGTAAGCCTCCCGGCATCCGACTTTCCAGCATTACGGTAGCGTGCAGGGGAATGTCCGGGCGGGTGGTGGCATGGGGAGCGGGAGACAGGTCATCAGTGTTGGTTTCGCCTGGGACTTTGAAGACTGTGACGGTAATGGATTCTGGCAATTGAGGCCGACTGGTGAACCATTCTGCATTCGCCCAGGACTCCATCACCTGCCTGACATACGGATTTCCCTGTTCGGCCAGGTCTTGAATGTCGTGAAAAGCATCGTAGACCAGAAGTATTTTGCTGAGGGCAGATGCAGCGGTGGTAGCTAACTCCTGATCAGGGGATTGCAGCAGTTCAATCAGGGAGTGGACGTTATAACCACCCATCATAGTGCCCAGCAGTTCTACCGCAAATTTGGGACTGACCAGTGGACTGGTAATTTCGCTTTTAGCGATCGCCGTCAGAAATCCGGCCTTCACATACGCCGCCTGATCCACTCCTGGCGGTACACGGTCGCGCAATAATTCCAATAAAAACTCTTCTTCTCCAGCGGGCGGATGTTGCAGCAACTCCCCTAGCTCGGCCATTTGTTCTGCACTCAAAGGCAGTGGAGGAATTCCCAGGGCAGCGCGGTCAGCAGCATGTTTACGGTAAGACTCAAGCATAGGTCAACATCTCAGAGAGCGATACAGAATTTTCTATCAATGCGGAATTGTTTTAAGGCTAAGAGTATCCCTTCCCTTGCATTAATACAGTTCAGCTCGATACCCAATCCCAGTTTAAGGATTGCAATCAACTAGCATAGGGCATTCGGGCTATTTCCAGTATCGCTCGCCAAACCATTTGCTGGCAGAGGCAGATGATTGTAGACAGAGTGAATTTTGATAACTTTGATACATTTATTGATAACACGATCGCCTTAATTGAGAATCAGGATGACTGTAATCACGAAGGCCCCTTACTTTGTGCAGACAAAGGCTTTTTGAGTTTTCAGGCATCCACGGTAGAATCCAGCTCATGAACCTGAGTGTGAGAAGTGTACGATGCAAGTCAAAGTCTCTGATTTTTTGTCTTCTGCGAGCGCTTTCAAGGTTGCCAAACGCTCTTGGCCTGTAGCTGCATTGAGCCTGTTGTTGGGAGCCTGTAGTAACCCGACTCCTACAGCCTCTCCCCCTACCGCTGGTTCACCTGCGGCTGGAGGTGGTTCCAAAGATTTTGCAGTTGGCCTGGTATTGGTAGGCCCCAAAAACGATAAAGGCTGGAATCAGGCGCATTACGATGGGGTTTAGGAGGTTGTAAACGCTCAGGGATATAAACTTGAATACGCTGATAAGGTCAACCCTGGCGATCGTCCCAATGTTACGGGTTCTCAGGTAGCAGATGAGTTAATTGCCAAAGGGGCCAAAGTTATCATCTTTAGCTCTGATGATTTTAAGGATGATGCCCTGGAAACGGCCAAAAAATATCCTGACATTCCGATCGTGCATACCTCTGGAGATTACGCCTGGAAAGAGGGCAAAAATTTCAAGAACCAGCCCAACCTGGGAAATATCATGGGTCGAATGGAATACGGCAAGATGATTGCGGGGTGTGCAGCGGCACTGAGCACAGAAACAGGCAAAATCGGCTACCTTGGCCCCTTAATCAATGATGAGACTCGCCGCTATGCGTCAGCTGCCTATCTGGGAGCCAAGCATTGCTGGGAGAAATACCGGAAAAAAGACCCGCAAGATTTGAACTTTAAAGTCACCTGGATTGGCTTCTGGTTTAACATAACAGGCAAAACGCTCGACCCGACAAAAGTTGCCGATGATTTTTATAACAGTAGTTACGATGTGGTCATGTCCGGCATTGATACGCCAGAAGCGGCGATTCAGGGCAAAAAGGCAGCGGATGCAGGTAAGCAGGTGAAGTTTGTTCACTATGACTTCAAGCAAGGGTGTGATCTGGCTCCTGATATCTGCCTAGGTGTTCCCTACTATAACTGGGCACTTCCCTATGGCAAGGCGTTACAGCAAGCTGCAGCAGGTCAGAAACCCAATGATTTTGTCTGGTTAGGCCCAAATTGGAAGGATATCAATGCGCCGGATTCCATGATTGGCTTTGTCAAAGGAAAAGCATTGGGAGACAATGGCAAGTTCATTGATGACTTTGTCAAAAATATGGGTAACGGCAGTGTCAAGCGAAGCGACTGGGCCGTTGCCGCAATGAACCATCTTCCTCAGTGCTCGTTTCCCCCTGCCCTGAATTTTGCATGATGATCAAATTTTCGGTTTATCTGCCATTTCCCCGATCGCTCGTTTACACCACCTACCGCGATCAGCTGGTGGATCTTGTTCTCTTTCTGCCAGGCATTCGACAAATTGAGGTGAAATCTCGTCATGCAGCAGATGGGGTTATTCGTTTAGTCAATGAGCAGGCTTCAACGCATCCAGATCCAGGTTTAGCTTCAGCACGTTCACACCGGGTTCACCAAAGATACCTAAGAAGCGTCCCTCGGTATTCTGTTTAACCAGTGTCTCTAGTTGATTGGGCTGCAGGCCGCGTGCTGCTGAAACCCGTGCAATTTGTGCTCTTGCGGCCTCGGGGGTGATGTGGGGATCCAGGCTAGAACCAGAGGTGTAAACCAAATCAGCCGTGGGTTGGATGCCTGCTTTTTGCAGGGTGGGAATGGTGCCTACGATCGCTTTCTGCGGATCAGGATCAGCCTTGCCCTGAATCCGATTTAGTAAATCCGGGTTGCTGGGGGCCAGGTTGCTGGCACCGGATACGCCTGTCTTCAAAACTCCAGCATCATCTTTCTGCGGATCTGCTGTGCTGTAATTAGTGGTGCTAGGGCGACTATTGAAGTAGCGATCGCTGGTAAAGGGTTGACCGATTAGGGCTGAACCAACCACCTGACCCTGAGCATTTTTGATCAGACTACCGTTGGCCTGGAAGGGAAAGACAATTTGTCCAATGGCCAGCATCCCCAGGGGATAAATCAGGGCTGTAATGATCCAAAGTACTAGGGCCGATCGCATGGCTCTACTGGCCTCGCGTAGAAAACTCATTAGAATTTCTCCGGTACGAACATGACAAAGAACAGATAGATGGCCAAAGCAAGGGTTCCCAGTCCCAATAGCCCAAAGGCCCAGGATTGGGTGCGAGACAGTTCGTTGCCACTGGCAGCATAAACGACTGGAGCCAGAATGAGGTTAAAACAGTGGGCCAGAAACAGGTATAGGGGTAGCTTTTGTCGGCACCATTCTGACCAGAGTTGGGAAATTTCTGTAAGTGTCGGCGCGATCGTTAGCAGAGATGGAAGCGATGGTTTTAGAGAATTGAGTTTCATCATTATTGAATTTCATCACTGTTAAATGAGGTTTAGTGATTTGTAGGATGGGTTTGTAAAGCATAACCCATCCTACTAGGGCTGCGATTACGATAGGGGTAGAATCAGGTCGATTGCTTTAATGGCAATAAAGGGAGCGATGATGCCACCTAGACCGTAGATCAGGATATTTCGGCGGAGTAACTGATCGGCGGTGAGGGGGCGAAACTGTACCCCTTTCAGAGCCAGGGGAATTAAAGCAGGAATAATCAGGGCGTTGTAGATGAGGGCAGAGACGATCGCAGATTCTGCACTTTTTAAGCCCATGATATTTAAAGCACCAATTCCGGCAGCGGCAAAGATAGTGGGAATAATGGCGAAATATTTGGCGATGTCGTTGGCGATCGAGAAGGTGGTTAAGGCTCCACGGGTAATCAAAAGTTGTTTGCCGATCGTTACCAGATCAATTAACTTTGTTGGGTCGGAATCTAAATCTACCATGTTGGCGGCTTCTTTAGCAGCTTGAGTGCCAGAATTCATTGCTAAACCGACATTGGCCTGAGCTAAGGCGGGAGCATCATTGGTGCCATCTCCGGTCATGGCGACCAGTTTTCCCTGGGATTGTTCTGAGCGAATCACATCGATTTTGTCTTCCGGGGTGGCTTCAGCAATAAAGTCATCCACACCTGCTTCCTGAGCAATCACCGATGCGGTAATCTGATTATCTCCGGTGAGCATGATCGTTTTCACGCCCATCCGCCGCAGTTGGTCAAAGCGTTCCCGCAGACCGGGTTTAACGATGTCTTTTAGGTAAATCACGCCATAAATGTCATTTCCCTTGCAAACTGCTAAGGGAGTGCCCCCCAAGTGCGAAACCTGCTCATACGCTGCATCCAGAGTTGCCGGAACCTGTCCGCCCCGCGATCGCACAAAGCCTTTAATCGAATCCACCGCCCCTTTACGAAACTCCTGTCCTGCCACATCTGTACCGCTCATCCGGGTGCGAGCCGAGAATTCCACTCCTGCGGCGGTGTGGATATCAAAATTGACCGTGCCTCCCAACTTTTCTGCCAGTCGGATGATCGACCGTCCTTCTGGGGTTTCATCGAACATGCTGGCAGCTAAACAGACGTCAGCCATCTCCTCAATGGAATGACCGTTGACGGGAATAAACTCGTCGGCTAATCGGTTACCCAATGTAATCGTTCCGGTCTTGTCAAGTACCAGCGTATTCACGTCGCCACAGGCTTCTACCGCACGTCCAGAGGTGGCAATGACATTAAACTGTGCCACCCGATCCATACCAGCAATCCCGATTGCGCTCAACAATCCGCCGATTGTGGTGGGGATCAGGGCTACTAGCAGCGAGATCAGGATTGCAATGCTGGCACCGGAGCGGAAGGCATTGGCGGCGGCTGTACCCAATGTCGTTTCAAGAAAGTTGGCGATGTAGTTGGCGATTGGTGAAATCGTAGAAACGACAATCAGGAATACCAGGGTTAAAACCGCCAGCAACACGGTCAGCGCAATTTCGTTAGGGGTTTTGGTGCGGGACGCACCTTCTACCAGGGCAATCATGCGATCGATAAAACCCTGTCCGGGATCCTGAGTAATTCGCAGCAGTAACTCATCCGAGATGATGCGCGTGCCCCCCGTGACCGAACTCATAATATCTGTACCGGGTTGTTTCAGCACTGGCGCAGACTCTCCCGTAATCGCCGATTCATCGACGGAAGCAATCCCTTCAATCACTTCGCCATCTGCCGGAATCATGTCTCCTGCGATGACTTTGACTTGATCGCCGCATCGCAATTCGGTGGAACTGACCTCCTGAATTGTGCCGTCTGCCAGCACTTTACGAGCCATTGTGTCCGATCGGGTCGATCGCAATGAATCTGCCTGAGCTTTGCCACGTCCCTCTGCCACTGCCTCGGCAAAATTGGCAAATACCACAGTGAAAAACAGAATGGAAGTAATCATGCCATTCAAAACTCGTTGCTGGGTTGCATCCGCCTGAATGGTGCCAAACAGGTTGGGGGCAATCGTAACCAGGAAGGTGACAATGGTGCCCAACCAGACCACAAACATTACTGGATTTTTTACTACGATGCGAGGGTGCAGTTTCAGGAATGCCTCTTTGATGGCTCTCTGATATAACCCGCTGAGTTTTGCCTTGGGGGTGTGTTTACGGCTGTCGCGAGGGCCATGAGGTAAGCGGAAGGGTCTTTTATCAGTGGAATTAGATTGCATAAATGCCATTTTGGATTTTGGTGTATTTAGAATCAAAGTTCTTTAAAAACTCCGAGTTCTGGGAATGCGGGCGATCGCGGGGCGCTACCCTCCTCTGGCAATCTGAAAGGCTTCGGCGATCGGCCCCAGAGCCAGTACGGGAAAGAAGGTGAGTGCACCGAGGATGAGAATCACACCCGCTGTGGCCCCGATAAACAAGCCGGTATCGGTGCGCAGCGTCCCGGTGGTCATGGGAACAGGCTGTTTGCGCGACATGCTATCGGCCAGTAACAGCAGGGCAACGATCGGCACGTAGCGCCCCACCAGCAAACTGAACGACGCACTCAAATTCCACCACAATGCCGAAGCTGCAGGCTGACTGTCGAGCAGTCCTTCAAAGCCAGAGCCGTTGTTGGCAGCCGCAGAGGCATACTCGTACAGCACCTGAGTTAACCCATGAAATCCAGGGTTGGTAATGCCGTTATAAAACCCCTGAGCTGTTGCGTCTGCGGGAGCACTGGGCAGGGAAAGGGCGATCGCTCCTGGCAACAGAATCGCGATCGGATGCACCAGCAGCAGTAGAAAACTGGCCAGCACCACTTCCCGTTTCTCGATCTTGCGTCCCAAAAATTCGGGAGTGCGACCTACCATTAATCCTGTAACAAACACTGCCAGAATCAGGTAGGCAAAGAGATACGCCGTACCTGTGCCCTGTCCGCCCCAGATGATTTGCAGCAGCAGGTTTGAGAAGATGACAAAGCCACCATTAGGCATAAAGGAATCGAGCATGCTATTCACCGCACCACACATTGTTCCTGTCGTCATGGTGGAGAATAGCGCTGACTGTGCCCAGCCAAACCGGACTTCCTTTCCTTCCAGGTTGGGAGCCGGACTGCCTAAAAGTTCATTCACTGCAGGATTGCCATTGTATTCGCCGATCGCGTTAATGATCACAAACACCACAAAAATTGTCATCACCAGGCCATATACCAGCCAGGCTTGCTTTTTGTTATTGGCGAATACTCCATAGGTGTAAATGAAGGAGGCCGGAATCGCCACCATGCCCACAATTTCCAGCAGGTTGGTGAAGCCGTTGGGGTTTTCAAACGGATGAGCAGAGTTGATGGCAAAGAACCCACCGCCATTCTCACCCAGTTCCTTCATCACCTCATAGTGAGCCACCGGGCCAAGGGCGATCGCCTGACTGACCTTCGAATCTTCTAACGTTGGAAAGACGGCTGGCCCTGCGAGGGTTTCTGGCATCCCTGCTGCAATACAACAATCGTCGCTACAATGGCGATCAGCAAATAAATCCGAGTGATTGTCCGGATCAAATCGACATAAAAGTTGCCCAGGGGCCTGCCTGTCAATCCTCGAATAAAGGCTACCCCAACTGCCATGCCAGTTGCCGCTGAGACGAAAAACATATAGCCTAATCCAGCAAACTGGGAGAAGTAACTGTAAGTTGTTTCACCCGAATAGTGTTGCTGATTGGTATTGGTAATGAATGAAATAATGGTGTGCAGATTGGTATCCCAGGTCGGGGAACTCAAGCCAGTGGGATTAACGGGGAGCCAACCTTGATTAAATAAAATCAATGCCAGCAACAGTGCCATTGCTACATTGCTATACAGTACCGCCCTGGCATATTGCCAACCCGTCATGGTTTCCTGCGATCGACAGCCACTCAAGCGATACATGAAGGCTTCAACTGGATTTAAAATGGGGTCAAGCCACGATCGCTGCCCCAGGTAAACACGAGCCATATATCCCCCTAACAACGGGGTGATTGCAACAACAATCAAAATTGTTAGTGCAATTTGAAACCATCCTTGCAACATGATGTTTGACCTATCTCTAATCAATAATAATGAATGATTTCTTGAGATTTACAATGTATAAATTTGACTAAATATAACCTTTAATGGCTGGTATATAGAGTTGCATAACAAAGTGTTTAGCCAATTTAAGTGTATCTACACTTGCAGTGTATCTATACTTGCAGATATAAACCTTGTCCAAGTCCAGAACTATAGTTTCTCTTATAGGAAAACGACCGTTCTCTAGCTGGACTTGATTGAGTTTAAATCTAAACACCTGTCTAAACGCTGGTCTTCCTGGCGTGTGAACTCGACTTTTAGTGAATCGATCAGCTCTAATAAAAAGATTTACTTTTTTGTTAAATCTCCAAATGCTGCCGTTCAAACTGTTAATTAGTCCCAAAGATTGGCATCTCTCTATCGAACAAAAAGTCTGAAAAGACTAGTAAGGCAGGGTTTCATCAGAACTACCACGTTCATCAGAAACCCTATGAGCCAATAGCGAATTAAAGCAAGTCCGCCAAGCGCAATTGAACTGGCATGGAGTCAGGATGTCACTTCTGGCCTTGTTCCTGTTAGCGCTGCTGAAAGTCAAAATGCTCAACTTGAGGGAACTGTGTTTAGAGGATGTTTTAAAAGCCAGTCTCTTTTTTTTATCCTGGCGACTGAAGTCGCGGCTATACGGAGAAAACTTGAAGATGCAGGTTACTGAAAATCTTAATTTTATTGAGTCTGCGTCGGCAGACTGGGTGAGTGTAGTCGCGGTTTTAACCACCAGATACTTTTCAAACACCCTCTTGGGCTTTGAGGGAAGGACCTGGTTGACTGACAAAACCCTCTCGCCCTCATCCTAGCCCTCTCCCAACTTGGGAGAGGGCTAGGATGAGGGTGGTTTGGGTGACAACGCAAAAGATTTGTCAGTCGATCAGGGGAAGGGCGCTGCCAGAGTTAAGCTATAGAAGGTTGGATGGGAAAGATCGGATTTCTCTCAACAACCCCCATGCGTGATAGTTTTTCAATTTTCAAACTCGTTACACTGTAGAAGCGTCTGGTTGAGCGGTAGTTCAATCACTTTGCCACTGCCAATTGGGCGTGATTTGAGTTCAGCGTTATCAACTTTGGCCCTCTGTTTAACCTATGCCACAGTTCCAGATTCAAGCTCCATTTGAGCCAAAGGGCGACCAGCCAAAAGCGATCGCCCAATTGACCCAATACCTGAACAAAGGCCACCGTTATCAAACCCTGCTGGGGGCAACGGGAACCGGAAAAACTTATACGATCGCCCGCGTGATTGAAAAGATGGGCCGACCAACCCTGGTACTGGCTCACAACAAAACGCTAGCGGCTCAGTTGTGTAATGAGTTGCGCGAGTTCTTCCCCAACAATGCCGTTGAATATTTCATCAGCTATTACGACTATTACCAGCCGGAAGCTTATATTCCCGTCACTGACACTTATATCGCCAAAACCTCTTCGATCAATGAAGAGATCGATATGTTACGGCACTCTGCCACGCGATCGCTGTTCGAGCGACGGGATGTGATTGTCGTGGCTTCTATCAGTTGTATCTACGGTTTGGGGATTCCCTCCGAATACCTGAAAGCTTCTATTCCCCTGCGAGTCGGAGAAGAAATTAACTTACGGGGAGTGATTCGTGATCTGGTATCGGTGCAGTACAGCCGCAATGACCTGGAACTGGGACGAGGTCGCTTCCGGGTGAAGGGCGATGTGCTGGAAATTGGCCCTGCCTATGAAGACCGAATCATCCGTGTGGAGTTCTTTGGTGATGAAATTGATGCCATTCGCTATATCGATCCGGTTACAGGCACAACACTGCAAAGCATGGAAGGGGTCAACATTTATCCGGCTCGTCACTTTGTTACCCCCGAGGAACGTTTGAAGGAAGCCTGTGCGGCGATCGAGCAGGAATTAAAGGAGCGCCTGGCAGTCCTGGAAGGGGAAGGCAAACTACTGGAAGCTCAACGGCTGGAGCAACGCACCCGCTATGACCTGGAAATTTTGCGGGAAGTTGGGTTCTGCAATGGTGTGGAAAACTACTCCCGGCATCTGGCCGGACGAGAAGCCGGAGCGCCTCCCGAATGCTTGCTGGATTACTTTCCCAAAGATTGGCTGCTGGTGATAGATGAATCCCATGTGACCTTGCCTCAGTTGCAGGGGATGTATAACGGCGACCAGTCCCGTAAACGGGTATTGATTGAACACGGGTTCCGGCTCCCCAGTGCGGCAGATAACCGTCCTCTAAAAGCTGAGGAGTTCTGGGAGAAGGTAAACCAGTGTGTGTTTGTATCGGCGACTCCTGGAACCCGTGAACTGGAATTGTCCGACGGCGAGTTTGAGGTGAAAAGCGACGGCAAGAAGGAAACCAAGCTTTATCAGGCAGGGACGGGACGAGTTGTGGAGCAGGTGATCCGGCCCACTGGAGTTCTGGATCCGGAGATCTTTGTCCGACCCACTCAAGGCCAGGTGGATGATCTCTATGGCGAAATTCAGAAGCGGGTCAAGCGTCAGGAACGGACGCTTGTCACTACGCTGACCAAACGGATGGCCGAAGATTTGACTGAGTATTTTCAGGAACGGGGAATTCGAGTACGCTACTTGCACTCTGAAATTAATTCCATTGAGCGGATCGAAATCCTGCAAGATCTGCGAGAAGGAGAATTTGATGTCCTGATTGGCGTCAATCTGCTGCGGGAAGGATTGGATTTACCAGAAGTTTCCCTAGTCGCAATTCTGGATGCGGATAAGGAAGGTTATTTAAGAGCAGAGCGATCGCTGATCCAGACCATTGGTCGAGCCGCTCGTCACGTTCAGGGACAGGCGATTTTGTACGCTGATAACCTCACGGACAGCATGGATCGGGCAATTTCAGAAACCGAGCGCCGTCGCGCAATTCAGATGCAGTACAACGAGGAACATGGGATTACACCACAACCGATTGTTAAAAAGCAAAATAATTCTATCCTGGCCTTTCTGGAAGTCTCTCGTCGCCTCAATGCCCACGAGCTAGAGCAGGCCTACGAACATGCCAACGAAATTCCAATGGAAAACATCCCGGAACTGATCACACAACTGGAGGCCCAGATGAAAGAAGCGGCTAAGCAACTGGAGTTTGAAGAAGCCGCAAAATATCGGGATCAAATCAAGCATCTGCGAGATAGGCTACTTGGCAGACACTAGAGAATAGGTTCAAAAGAGGGGTAGGAAGAGGTATGAAAGGATTTATAGTCTCTGCAACAGACTCAAACCATGAGTATCGGTGCCACAGGTGTTCAGTAATCTGTGGGTAGAACTGAGACGTTGTACTCTCTCTGTTTGTTGGGGGCTGGTGCGCCAGGGAGTGGGATTATCGTAAGCGTAGTAGGTTTCAACACCATCGATTCCCAGTAGAGCTGCTGCCGCAATCAAATCTTCTGGCGATCGCCGATAGCGGACGGGGTGGGCCAGGACGGCTAAACCACCAGCAGCATGAATACTGGCAATCACTCGATCGGCTGCTGCATCGGTGTAATGAGGAGAATAGTGTTGCAAATAAGGCTGCATAGCAGAGCTGGTGAGATCAAAGGCATAGCCGAGGATGTGAACGTCCGTATCTAGAAGCCGGGAAGTCACTTCTACACCCGTCCATAATCGGGGAATCGAGACATGTGACTTATGACGCTGTTGGGCAGCCCAGCAATATTCCTCCAGCCAGCGATAGGCCCGCTGATATCCCTGTACTGAATGGTGATCCGTAATTGCTAGTCCTTCTAAGCCAATCGCGATCGCCTGCTCCATTAACACTTCTGGTTGTAGCCGACCATCTGAGCAGACCGTATGCATGTGGAAGTTAAATGATGTTGGGCAGCTTTCGGCATCCACTGTTTCAAACACCTGCCGCAGTGCTTGAACGTTACTTGGAGAAAAATGGGAAGAAAGACTAGCCTCAACCAGGTTCACGACCATAATGCCTCAAAAAGGTTCAGTAAGCGTGTCTATCCAATGACACAAACTTTAACATCAACTCTATCTTAACCTTCCTTTGCGTGGGGCTTTTTTCTACAGGAAAGTAAAGGAATTGTCAATCCCTGAGATCGCAGCCACCACCGGGCGATCGCAGCATGGGGATAAAAGATTGAGACAAATTTAATAAGAAAATTCAATCAATTCGAATGTTGTATGGTAAACGGGCGTAGATGCCCATTGGGTCGTTCAATGCTCGCAGAATCCAGAGATCGGCCTGCAGTTTTTTGAACTCTCGGGTTAAAGGATCTTTGGTGCCGCTAACTTTTGCAGCCGAGTCTGAGAAATTCTCCAGAAGTTGTTGCCCTAAGCTACGCGGTCTGGGGTACTCCTCTAAGCGCCAGTCATTACCCAGCTTGGCTCGCTTAGCCGCTTCCTGAATGGCAACCTGCAGTCCCCCAAAGTCATCCACTAAGCCGATCGCCTTCGCTTTCTTACCCGACCACACGCGCCCCTGAGCGATTTCGGCGACTTTGGCTTTCGGGAGTTTGCGGGAATCAGCCACTTTACCGAGAAACTCCTTATAAATTCGGTCTACTGACTTTTGCATCAAAGCCAGTTCTTCCGGCGTGCGGGGTCGAGAAAGGGTCAGCATATCGGCAAAGCGCCCGGTTTTCACAACATCCCAGGTAATGCCATTATTGTTAGCCAGCTTTTGAATGTTGGGGCGTAAGCCAAATACTCCAATTGATCCAGTAATGGTGTTGGGTTCTGCAAAGATGCGATCGCTATAGGTGGAAATCCAGTAGCCGCCGGAAGCCGCTACCGATCCCATTGACACAATCACGGGCTTCACTTTGCGAGTTAAAATTACTTCCCGCTGAATTTGATCCGAAGCGGTGACACTTCCCCCTGGACTGTTCACCCGCAAAACCACAGCTTTCACATCATCATCTTGCCGCAGTTCCCGCAATTGTTGGGCAAAGCGGCTGCCCCCGACCTGATCACTATCGCCATCGCCATCCACAATCTCACCCTCGGCATAGAGTACGGCGATCGTCTTGTTAGCTTTGCGACCTTTTTGCAATTTCTCTTGTGCCACCTTGGCGTAGGATTTTAGACTGATCTGGCGAAAAGTTTTATCGTTTTCCTTCTGGCCTGTCAGTTGTTTGAGTTGAGTAATAATTTCATCCTCGTAAGCTTGTTTGGTGACAAGTCCTCGCTTGAGCGCTTGTGCAGGCTCCAGAATGCCTTCACTATCCACAACGCTCTGTAATTGTTGGGGACTCAGTTTACGGTCTTTCCCAACTGTGACCAAAAATTCATTCCACAAGTCACCGATCAGTTGTTGGGTTTGTTCCCGGCTTTCTGGACTGCGCCTGGTTAACAAAAACGGTTCTACGGCGGATTTATATTTGCCTACCCGCGTCACCTGCATGCCAATCCCAAATTTTTGTAGTGCCCCCGCAAAAAAGGTGGTTTCCGAACTTAATCCGTTCATTTCCACGGAACCAAATGGATTAATCGCGATCGTATTGGCAGCGGAAGCCAGATAATACTCCGACTCCCGCCAGTTCACGTCATAAGCAAAGATTTGCTTTCCAGCAGCCCGAAATCGTTGTAGGGCTTCCCGAACTTCCTTCAAAGTGGCATACCCTGCGCCGACCCCGTCTTGGCTTGTATCCCCATACAGATAAATGCCGACAATTCGTTTATCTTGAGCCGCCTGATTAATGGCATCCAGGACAGACCGTAAGGGAATGGAGTCTTTACTGTCTCCTGTCAGAGTTTCCTCTAAAGCTCCTGCCTCTGTGCTGCGGGAATCGGTAATCTGAGTGGACAGGTCAAAGGTGAGGACAGATTTATCTTTGACCTTTGGCCCCGGATCTCTGGAGGCCAGTAAAATTACCAGGGAGAGGAAGCCTCCGATGCTGACTCCCATAAAAATGAGCAGTGCCAGGAGGCTGGCTAGAGTGTATTTGAGGAAATCGCGCATGACAGTCATCCCTAAACAATGGAGTGCTCGTTCTCTCCATGCTGACGTGAAACCTGGGAAGACGGCAAGGGAATTTCAATCGTGTCCAGATCGGAGTTTTTCCATCAAAGAAACTTCTGCTCTAAACCTGGTTGAAGGGTATTTACCCCATTCCTGGAATCAGGCCGCCGCTGAGTCGCTTAATTGCCGTGTTGGCAATGTCGGAGTAGCGCATCTGGCCACAGAGAATTCGCCCAAAGTAGACGGTAGCGGCTGGCCGTTTAATGCCCTGCTTGTAGCCCAAGCCAGGAAAGCGATAGAAGGCTCCAGCAATCCGGTGTGCCCAGGCCATGTCTGATCCCCATTCTTCGCTGACGGTTTTTGTGTAGTTTTCCAAAGCGCAGGAGGAACTTGCGAGAGCGGCATCGATCGCCTCAGCCGCTTTCACCCCTGTAAATATGGCAGGACGCACCCCTTCAGCAATCAGAGGATCAACAATACTAGCGGCTTCTCCGGCCAGAAGCGCATTTTGTGTATGCAATTTTTGATTGCCCTTCCACAGGCAGAGGGAATGGGTAAATTGCTTGCAGGCTGTGGCTGGAATTCCCACTTGAGTTGCATAATCTCCCAGCAAGTTTTGCAAATCAGAGGGGTCTCCACCTCGGAAGGTGGCCGCCGCAATGGAGCAGCCATTTTCTTTCGGGAAACTCGATAGATAGCCGTTTTTGACCATGCCAAACTCAAACCGGGCATCTAGATGTTCAGCTTCTGGGGCCACGGCTTCCAAAATTGCCCCTAGCCGTCGTTTTGGTTGTTTGAATCCCAGCCATTTGCTCATTGGGCCTTCAGCACCATCGGCAGCAATCAGGTAGCGACCTTCTACGGAGCCGTTGCTGGTGCTGACCTGCCAGCGATCGCTCTTAAACTCAATTCCCGTTACTGGCGTACTGTCTCGGACTTCGGCTCCTTGCTTTTGCGCCTGTTGCACCAAAAAGTGATCAAAAACATCCCGGTGTACCATCCACATTGGATCCAGGGCTTCTAGTTTAGCTTTTACGGGATCTTCCAGTTTCCAGGTATAGCCGATCGTATCTACCTTACGCGCAATCACCGGGCTGAAGTCAAAATCAAACCATTCTGCGATCGCGGGCGAAACTCCGCCTGCACAGGGTTTATAGCGAGGCAGGGAATGCTTTTCCAGCACTAGAACTGACCGTCCTCGTTTTGCCAGGTGATAGGCTGCTGCAGCTCCTGCTGGGCCTGCTCCTACTACAACACAGTCAAATACCATAACCAGAATTCTCCAATGGGTTAGATCAATTTGAATGCAACTATCACTTAGCCATACTGAATAGCCATACTTGGCTGGAGTCAGCCTATCAGGACAGGGCCGGGGGCATCCATCAAGGTTCAATGAATAGGTCATTAGATTGTGTGAAGTCTTGACTTGCGATCAACAAAACTCCACCTGATCCATAATTCACCTTACTCGCTGATTTCCAACAAACGGGTCAGCAGGATCACGGCATCCTTGCCAACAGTCTTTTCTCTAAAGCATCCTAACCGTAATATTGCGGATTCCGGTAACAGCATCATGGCCCTTCAAGATTTCCGCAATGGCTTATGTAGTCCTGTCTAGAGCACAATTTCAAGGATTGCACGGATTGAAAAGGTTAGATGAAGATCTAGGATCAAATCATGAGAAGTCTATGAAGAAGTGCATTTAGACTGGTTTGGATGGAACGGAGTGAATAAGACGATGGCCTGGCAAATCTGTATTCGTTATCCTAACGGGCAAGAGAAAGCCCTATGCGCTTATAAAAATCGCGAAACAGCCCTGAAACGGATCGATGCGATTTATTCCCAGGGCTATCCCATGCATGTGGCCTATGTAGTTCGACCGATCAAGCCCCTAGACCGCGATGACGAGGACGACTCTTACTTACAATTTGCCTAAAAAATTTTGCCAAAGGGCAGCAACCCGCCGGCAATCCTGGCGGAGTTGCCAAGCCATGTAGCTGTACACTTTACCCCGACAATCACCGAATTGAGCGTGTCTCCGTTTTGGCTAATTTGGAAGGGACGCAGTGGATCACAACATCCTGAACTCTGAGCAATGGGATGATCTACAGGGTCTACTGCGCTCCTTCTTCAAACCGTTGTAATATCTTTTTCTTTTTCTGCCAGCAGTTCATCCACTTTGGCAATGTATTTGTCGGTTAGCTTTTGAATTTTATCCTGCAGATCCCTGGCTTCATCTTCAGAAACTTCGCTGGCCTTCTCTTGCTTCCGCACAGAGTCCACGGCATCCCGTCGAATATTCCGAATCGCTACCTTGCCTTCTTCGGCAAACTTGGCAGCCATCTTCACCAGTTCTTTCCGGCGATCGCTAGTCAATGGGGGAATATTGATCCGAATCGTGGAGCCATCATTGTTGGGAGTTAGGCCCAGATCTGAGAGTTGAATTGCCTTTTCAATCAGATTCAAACTACTGCGGTCAAAGGGCTGAACCGCGATCGTGCTGGCATCAGGAGTCGTGATACTGGCCAGAGACTTCAGCGGGGTGGGAGATCCGTAGTATTCCACCATTACCCGATCCAGCAGGGAAGGGTTGGCCCGCCCCGTCCGAATCGTGTTGAACGACCGTTGAGTGGCCTCAACCGTCTTGTGCATATGATCCTCAACATCAGCTAACTTCACAAGAACCTCCGACAAGCGTTCCAATTTGCTCTCCCATCACGGCGCGACTAATATTTCCTGGAACGGAAAGGTCGAACACAATGATCGGAATATTATTGTCCTTACATAAGGATATGGCAGTACTGTCCATTACCCGTAGATCCTGGGTTAGAACATACCCATACGTCAGCGTATTATAACGGCGAGCGTTGGGATTAGAGCGCGGATCAGAATCATATACGCCATCCACTTTCGTGGCTTTGAATAATACAGCTGCGCCGATTTCCGCTGCTCTCAAGGCTGCCGTCGTGTCTGTGGTAAAAAAGGGATTGCCAGAGCCACCCCCAAAAATTACTACCCGGCCCTTTTCTAAGTGACGAATGGCCCGTCGCCGAATGTAGGGTTCAGCCACTTCTTGCATGGCGATCGCCGTCTGCACACGAGTTGGCACGCCATTTCGTTCCAGCGCGTCTTGCAGCGTCATGGAATTCATCACTGTTGCAATCATCCCAATATAGTCCGCCGTGGCTCGATCCATTCCCGCGGCGGCCCCTTTAATACCCCGAAAAATATTGCCACCGCCGACCACGATCGCTACTTGCACACCACTGGCTACAATATTGGCCACTTCCTGTGCAATATTCTGTACAATTTCCGGATCAATCCCATATTGCAGGTCGCCCATCAAGGCTTCCCCGCTTAATTTCAGTACGATCCGCCGATAAGTAACGCCCATGAGGTGCTTCCGCTCCAAATACCTTCCTAAAGATACTCTTTAGGAACCATTTCGTCTATTTAGTAAGTTGCTCAGGATGGTTTATCCACCTCAGGATATTGGTTATCCAGCCGCAGCGTCAGCGGTCATTGATCATTGGCCTGCACTGTTCGCAAATGACAAAGGAGCAATGACAAACGACAGCCCATACGGTTCAAGTTCTCCATTTGATTGAACACCCGATCGGTTCCGTAGAGCTAGGAGCCACCAGTGCACCACTTAGCACCTGAACGATCGCATCCCGGAAGAAGTGAATCTGGGCGGCTTCAGGGCGATCGGGTTGGTCATCAATGCACCCGCTGTAGCAGAGTACACCATCCTGGTTGAGAAGAAACACATGGGGGGTTTTCAGCGCACCGAAACTGTTTGCAACATCCTGAGTTTCATCCCGCAAATAGGGAAAGTTCAGTTGCTGATGCGTCGCAAACGTTTTCATTTGCTCCAACCCATCTTCAGGGAACTGAGTTGCATCGTTCGGGTTGATCCCAATTAGTGTGAAGCCTTGCGGTTCAAACTCGGTTTGCAGTTGTTTCAGGCGATTTAAGTAGAGCTTCACATAGGGACAATGGTTGCACATAAATACAACTCCAACCGCCCGAAACTTCTGCAGATAGCGGGCCAGGTGATGCACGGAGCCATCCACTCCTGGCAACTCAAAGTCTGGTGCATATCCCCCGATCGCAGTTCCCATCATTTCCATAGAATCACCCATTCAGTTACCTATGTTCAGATTTCATCGTACTGACATTTCGCCAAAACGCCCCTACCATCTCCTTTCCCATTCCCTGTTTCCTAGTCCCTACTTCCTATTCCTATTACCATCCCTTCGCCACAGCCTGGTATCCCACTAATTTATAAACCAATTTAGCGGCTGTAAACTCTGAAACGACGGAATCAGTAATGGGAGCCAGCTCCATGACATCGCAACCAATCACCTCATGATTTTGAAAGACCTGTTCCAAAAAGGTGAGCAAGCTGAACCAGTTGAGGCCGCCCGGTTCCGGCGTACCAACTCCGGGAATCAGCGTGGGATCAATACCATCCAGATCGATGGTGAGAAAGACTTTTTCGGTTTGAATGGCGGCTAGGGCACGCTGCATCCAGTCGGGTTGCAGGACAATCTCTCTGGCTCGAATGACTGTCAGTTGCCGCTCCCGAATTAGATCTGCCTCTTCTTTACAGATGCTGCGAATTCCAATTTGCACCGTCGGCAATTCCATATCCACAATTCGCCGCATGACACAGGCATGATTATGAATCGAGCCTTCATACTCATTGCGTAAGTCTCCATGAGCATCAATCTGCACCACGGTAAACGGTTCTCTCGGATGCGCCTGCCGATACGCTTCTACAATGCCCGTGGTGATACTGTGTTCACCCCCCAGGGAAATTACAAACTTGCCATCTGCAATCAACCGGGCAACAGTATTTTGCACCTCTGTCAGCATCTCTTGAGAGGAGACGTGATGGCCGTTGCGAGTATCAGCGATCGCTTTATGAGTATAAAGACCTACTGGCCACCATTCGCGATCGTGGTCATCGTCGTAATATTCCACCTGCTGGGAAGCATCCAGAATTGCGGCTGGCCCGTTTTCACAACCACGGCGGTAAGTTGTAGTAGCTTCGTAAGGAATGGGCAGGATGACAACCCGCGCTGTATCATAGTCTGCTGCTACATCCGGCCCCAAAAAGGGCAATGAAGAAGTTAAGGTCTGCACCTGCATCAGTTATTCCAATCAGCAACACTTCATCCTGACACAGTTCAGGAGCAAGTGGCATCAGGAGTCGTGCTGATATTCGGCATTAAGAGTCATTGGTCACTGCCCTTACAGATCCAGGGGATAAACCGAAGCTCTTTAAACACCCTGTTAAAATTCAACTTTCGTAATCACAGCCTTGTCTCCCTTTCTAAGGGGGATTGCAGTGAAGCTTGACTTTTCTCCTGCCTGCAATTGACTAGCTTCAGTTGTGGTAGAGCCAGAGTAGATCAACTTCCACTTAGTATCGCTTTCTCTCAGATAAGTTGTGTAATTGATCGTTACTCTGCCGATCGCTTTGCCAGTTCTATTTCTAACAGAACCGACTAGAATACCGGCATCATAATTCAATTCCGAAAATTCTATTCCGCGGGTGGCTTTCGTTCTCACCTCAACGATCCCTTTGGTATTCACCTTTTTCATCCCTAGGCTGGCAGGAGTAGCAGGCTTAGGCGTATTTTGGCGGCTAAGGGGTGGAGTTTGCTTATCTGGGCTGGCAGGAGTAGCAGGCTTAGGCGTATTTTGGCGGCTAAGGGGTGGAGTTTG
>NZ_JBRAGO010000075.1:0-673 GCF_052746595.1 Leptodesmis sp. | reverse complement strand
CTTACAGAGGCTATTCAGGTTAATCACCCGGTCATAGGGTTTGCGTTCATAACAAAAGAAGTCAGGTTCCCCAGGGAATGCCTTTACTCCCTGTGCAAGGGTTAAAGGGATACAAGCCACAGCTAAAATTACAGTGAATTGGAATGCTCTTGCGGCCATTCTTATTGCTCCCCAGAAGTTGATTCAGGTTGAGATCCATCAGATTTAAAGTGCCCTTCAAGAAATCGATCGCACCATCGATCGCAGCCAGGTCCAGCTGAAAAAAGAGGAACCTCTCCATGAAGAGAAACTCCAGTTTTGAACCTGGACAAGGTTTAATTCATTCTTCTGAGGAAGATTGATCGCATCCGGCAGAATTTATTCGGCGGGCCTGGTCGCTTGAGCTGGTTTTTCACCCACCGATCTGGCCACTTCCACACCGTTTTCTTCCAGAATCACGACAGGTTCTGAGCCATCTTGCATTTCAATTCGTTTCACCAAAACCCTGCCATTGGAAATTCGCTGACCAACTCTTACATAGCGACTGGTCGCATCTTCGGGGGCAATGACGATTGCCTGGGGAGTATTCCCGATCCTAATCACGCCAGTCACTTCAACAGCTTTAGCCGTATCCGTTGAGGGTTTGGGGGGTAAAGCAGCCGTCTGGGGTTTGGGGGGTAAAGCAGCCGTCTGG
>NZ_JBRAGO010000074.1:0-22457 GCF_052746595.1 Leptodesmis sp. | reverse complement strand
GCTGATTTCTTTTGTGGCAGTGGCACCACCGGAGCTGTTGCCGAGCGGTTGGGGCGCAGGTGGTTGATGTGTGATTTGGGGCGGTTTGCCATTCACACCTCCCGCAAGCGGATGATTGAGCTGCAACGCAAGCTGCACAGTGAGGGCAAACCGTATCGCGCCTTTGATGTCTATAACTTAGGGCGCTACGAGCGGCAATGGTGGCAAAAAGACCGCTTGCAGGGTGCGGATGAAGAACATCGGCGGGTGGTTCTGGAATTCTTCAAAGCGGAAATCCTCACCAACCCACCCTCGCCCCTGCTGCATGGGCGCAAAGCTGGGGCATTTTGCCATGTGGATGGCATCGACTCCATATTTACCCGAGACGAGGCTAAACAGGTGGCGCAGGCGACGGCACAGGCGGGCGGGCGGGAGTGCTATTGCCTTGCCTGGGAGTTTGAAATGGACTTGCATCTGCTGGTGAATGCCTTGGCGCAGGAGTTGGGCGTGAAGCTGAAGCTGGTGCAGATTCCCCGCGAAATTATGGAGAAGAACCGCAAAGCACCGCCGCCGTTTTTGGAAGTGGCGGTATTGGCGGCGGAGGCGGTGTATGGTAACGCAACGACTGCAGTCGTTACTACGAACAAGGCTTGTGGTGAGGGCTTTAACACTCAACCCCGCACCGTAGACATCAAACTCACTCAGTTCCTTCCGTCCCTGGCCGAAGTCCCCACCAAAGAACTGGAAGCCATCAAAGAACGGGCGATCAAAAGCGGCTTTGATTTTATCGACTTTTGGGCGGTAGACTTCAACTGGCAACCAGGCAAACCCTTCAACCACGATTGGCAAGACTACCGCACCCGTAAGGATCGCAGCCTCAAAACCATCAGCGATGCCGGATACACCTACCCCGCACCCGGCAAATACACCGCCTGCGTCAAGGTTGTGGATATCTTCGGCTGCGACACCTCCATTACCGTAGAGGTAGAAGTATGAATGTTGAGGTTTGTAGTGAGGGCTTTAGCCATCATATTCCTCCAAATGCAACGACTGAAGTTGTTACTACAAACGTTGAGGTTGGAGGTACTTACTATTGCTTAAGATGCAGAGTAATTGTAAGGAGTTCACTAATGACTATCGCAACTGAAGTAACAAAAGAAAAAAAGGTTTGGACAGATGAAGAATTCATGGCACTCCCCCAGGACGGACATCGCTATGAAATTGTCGATGGAGAATTGATTGATATGGGAAATTCAGGGGCATTGCATGGCTATATCTGTAGCCTACTCGTAGCAGCCTTAGCCAGCTATGTCTTGTCCAAAAAACTGGGGGTTATTTTAGACTCCAGCACCGCCTTCAAGATGAAAAGTGGAAATCGCCGTTCCCCTGATATTTCTTTTTTTGCCAAAGAGCGACTGCAAGGCATGACCGAATTACCCACAGGTTTTCTAGAGGGCGCACCCGATCTCGCCGTTGAAGTACTCTCTCCAGGTAATACGGTGGAAGAAATTGATGAAAAAATCGCGGAATATTTTCAGAACGGTACCCGCTTAGTTTGGGTGATTAGCCCAACACAGCACTATATTTTGGTCTATCGCTGCGCCCAAGAACCCGATCGCCTGTTGAAATCCGTTGATTCTCTGGATGGAGAAGAGGTGATTCCCGGATTTACTTTCCCCGTGGCTGATCTATTTCAAAAGCTCTCATTCTAGGTTGGCTTATGTACGCTGTCATCTCCCGTGAAAAAATCCAGCTTCCCCCTGGTAGCGTCATGCGAATGCCCGGCACCTGGCAAGACTACTGCACCCTACGCGATAGTCGCGGCGATCGCTCCCTCCCCCGCATCAAGTATCGCAACGGAGAAATTTTGCTGATGAGTCCCCTCCCTCGCCACGGGCGCGAAGCCCATCTCCTAGCCAGGATTGTGGAAATCCTCCTGGATAGCGAAAATCGCAACTACGAAGCCTTTACCCCCATCACAATGGATATTCTCGATGCAGGGGCATTGAACCCGACTACTGCTTTCACATCGACAACTGGCAGGCAGCCCTCGGCCAAGACCACATCAATTGGCAGAGTGATCCGCCCCCGGATCTGGTGATTGAAATTGACGTGGCCACCTATACCGCTGCCGAAGATTATGCCCCCTACGGTGTCTCGGAAGTCTGGCTATTCAAAAAAAATGACTTAAAGATATATGCTCTGCAAGGGAAAACCTATGAACTGCAAACCCGCAGTCGCTATTTCCAGGGATAGATTTGCCTGAAATCATCACTCAAGTGTTAGCCGCCGCTGCTGAGCAAGGTACAGGTATTGCACTCCGCAACTTGCGGCAACAATTGATGCGCTAATGATGAGCTAACTCCTGCGATACCTTGATCACTGCAAATGCAGAGCTTTAGTGGATATGCAACAGCCTAACCTATGACTTCAACCCCTCTCAATCCCACCGTTCTTGAACCCCTGTTCGCCCCCTGGCAAGAACCCAACGCCCATCGCGTTCGGGCAGAAAAATCTGGCGACCCCGCTGTGGTGAAACAGGGACGCAGAGCCTCCTCGATCGAGGTAGTAAACAACCTACGGGCAGCCGTGCGGGAGTGGCGAGAAGCCTTTTATATCGGAGCCAGCGACACCACGATTCAATTGCTGAATCACTGGTTTAACCGCGCCCACCACAAAACTACCCCTGAAGGGGAAGAATCTGAGTTTCGTTACTACTTCTGCCAGCGAGAAGCGGTAGAAACCCTGATTTACCTGAAAGAAGTGCGGCGGATTGAGTGCCTATCGCAAATCATTGCCGAATTTGGCGGCACGAATGCGGAGTTGCAGGCCTTGGGCATCACCGAAGAGGAAGATGCCTGGAGCCGCTACGCCTTCAAACTGGCAACGGGGGCAGGCAAAACCAAAGTCATGAGCCTGTGCATCGTCTGGAGCTATTTCCATGCCCTACGCGAATCTGATTCAGAAATGGCGCGGCATTTTGTCGTCATTGCGCCTAACCTCACCGTCTACGAACGCCTCAAAGATGACTTTGGCAACGGGCGCGTCTTCGACGAAGACCCCCTGATTCCCCCGGAATGGCGCAGCGACTGGAACCTATCGGTGGTGCTACAGGACGAAGCCAGCGGAGCCGCGACGGGTGGGACGCTCTATCTCACCAATATTCATCGCCTCTACAACACTGCCAAACGCAAAAAGAACGCTGAGGACGACAATTACGCCTGGATGGGTCCCGTAGTGTCTAAGTCAAAAGCTCTCGATACAGGAGCCGCTTTACGAGACAGAATCACCGCCCATCGCCGGGTAATGGTACTCAATGACGAGGCACACCACGTTTGGGATTCCGGCTCTGCCTGGAACGAAGCCATCCGCACCCTGCACGAAACCATCCTGGCTCGCAGCGGCTGCAAACTGGTGGCCCAACTGGACTTCTCTGCCACCCCCAAAGACAACAAAGGGCAACTGTTCAAACATATTGTCTGTGATACGCCTCTGGGTGAAGCGGTGGATGCCGGAATTGTCAAAACCCCGATTATTGGCCAAGCCAGCCGCAAGCTAGTCGAACAAGCCGACGACAACGCCGCCTACCGCTGGGAACAGCATTTGCTTTTGGGCTATGAACGCTGGAAAGCCAGTAAAGCTGAGTGGGCAGCCAGCGGCAAAAAGCCCCTCCTGTTCATTATGTGCGACGATACCGAAGCTGCCGATCAAATTACCCAACGCCTCAATAGCGATCCCCTGTTTGAACAACTCAATGGCAAAACCATTAACCTGCACACCAACCTCAAGGGCAAGTTGAAGAAGGTCGGACGGGGTAAAGCGGCGCGGTATGAATTCGTCGAAGACGAAAAAGCCATCAGTGATGAAGACCTAAAGGCATTACGAAAACTCAGCCGCGAACTGGATAGCAACGCCAGTCCCTATTTTTGCATTGTCTCGGTGCTGATGCTGCGGGAAGGCTGGGATGTGCGCAATGTAACCACGATCGTGCCCCTGCGTCCCTACAGTTCCAAAGCCAACATTTTGCCAGAACAAACCTTGGGACGGGGCTTACGGCGCATGACTCCCCCCGGTCAAGCCAACGAGCTGGTGACAGTGGTAGAACATCCCGCCTTTGCCAGCCTTTATCAGCAAGAACTGGCCCAGGAAGGCTTGCCGCTGGAAATCGTGGAACTCGATCGCGTCCCCGCTACTACCATTTCCATCTTCCCTGATGAAGCCCATAAAGATGTGAATGCGCTGAATATCCAGATTCCCACCCTTTCCGCTGGCTTTCGGATTGTGCCCAAACTGGAAGGGTTGACAATTCAGGATGTGAAAAAGGCGTTCAAACCTTACAAACCCTTACCGTTAGGCAAACAGGGCAACAACGAAATTCAGTATGAGGGACGACACCTGTTTACAGGCGAAGTGGTGGAGAAACTGCAACTCAATCTACCGCTGTTAGCATCGGGGATTGGCGCAGTTTCCTACTACGTCAAGCAACTGGAAACGATTTGTAAATTGCGGGGACTGCATCCTATCCTCGCACCCCTGATCCAGACCTTCCTGGAAGAAATCTTGTTTGAACAGAAAGCAACTCTATTCGATCCGGCTCTAGTGGCTCGGTTAGCCGACTCCAATGTGGGGGAACACCTACGAGCAGTGTTTGTCCCCCTGATTCGCAGCCGCACCACCACCACCGAAGAACGGCTGATGGTTGAACCGCCCAAATCGCTCAATGCCTGGAAACCCTTTCAAGTCACCTTGAGCGAACGCCGTCCCGCCTTGGAAGCGGCTAAGACCCTGTTTAACCTCGTCACCTGCAATCGGGAGTTAGAAGTGGCCGTGGCGAAGTTCTGCGATCGCGCCTCCGATGTGGCAGCTTTTGCCAAAAACGCAGGTCCCCAGTGTTTGCGGATTGATTACTTGACCCATGGAGATAGACTAGCGTTCTACACCCCCGATTTCTTTGTTCGCACCCTTAATGGTCACTACTACCTGGTAGAAACCAAAGGACGCGAAGATCGGGATGTACCGTTGAAAGCCAAAGCCGCGATCGCTTGGTGCGAGGCAGCTTCTGGGGGAACGACTGAAGTCGTTACTACAAACCAAGGCGCTCGTAGTGCTGACTTTAGTCAGCAAAAAGTCGGTCAATGGCACTATCTCTACATTCCCCAAGGCGTGTTTGAACGCATGGCAGGCGATACCATTGCCGAACTGGCCCATGCCTGTGCCCCTGCTCTACAAAACCTACTCCAATCTGAGGAATTCCAAGACTTACCGCTGTTTGTCAATTTAGGGCAATCCGACGAAGAAGTTGCTACGGTGGATAGCCTGATTGACCCAGCCATTCTCAATGCGCTGCCTTCCCGCTATCGCCGCGCTGCTGATCAAGCCGTTATGCTCTATCGCTTTTTTGAAAACAAAGAAGGCATGAATTATGCTCCGGTCTTTACCGCCCTACTGGGTTCCATTGATGAAGTAGCAAAAGGCTTTCTGGTGCGGCGGCTGCAACCAGAGATGCCTGCTACGGTGGATGACCAAAAAGCTTGGTTTGCCCCGTATTTAGGTGGAGTCGATCGCAAATCCGAAGACTATTATCGAAAACTTGCTCAAAATCTGAAACGGACGCTGGTGTTTAATAACGGGCTGTCACTGATTGGCTTGCTGCGATCGTGCTTAGACTACGCTCTCAATGACACCACAAAAATAGGGGGAGTATTTGAGGCGCTGCAAACTCAGTTGCGGTTTCAGGGCGGACGTAAGTTTTTGGAAACCGTCACCCGCATCAATGATTTTCGGAATACCTACATCGCCCACCAGGAACAGGAGTTGACTGATAAAAACTTAGCTGAGCAAGAACTCAAAATCTGGATCGAGGCATTGCACATGATCGGCAAGTAAACGAAATGTCTTGCCCAGCGAGATAACAAATCGATGGAGCCGACCGCCGAGAGGTTATCTGTGGGGATTAAAAGTAATCTGCGGCGACTCATCTCGATCGATCACGTAAAGCGGAGTTTCCAATAAATTAAAGCCAGTCCCAACCAAGGCACCATAAATAAAGCCGTCGCGCACATTATCAAACTCACTGCGGAATAGCCAGAACAGGAGCAAGACTCCCAGCCCTTTTAAGGTTTCTTCCACCAACGGCCTGGCGATCGGTGCTGCCAGTCTTCTCCCGGCATCTCCACCCAAAATGGCTTTGATGTCAGGATAAACGGCCACAAAATCAGTCAGGCTTTTGAAGATCCAGCCATTAATCGGCATCGCCAGTCCGGTGGCGATTACGGCTCCCCATAGTACGGCAATCAGGTAAAGCCAGCGGGATTCTGGTTCGCATCGATCTAAAAACCACAGAATGGCCAGCGGAATCGGAGCCACCATCAGCGTCGCGAGAAAGCTGACACCAAAAACCTGAAGTGCCGCTGGGGAGAGTTTGACAAAATAGTTACGAAACAGGAACAGTAGGCTGCTGCCTAATAGCATTACCAGAACCAGCGTGGCAAAAATCGCATTTCTAGGACGGCTTAAGGGAGAGCCGTGGGGAATTTTGGCAACTTCTATTTTGGCAACTTCTGTGGATATCATGGCTACGAGGTAAAGGATGGGAGATACAGACAAGCCGTGGATAGTGACGACTTTGGAGAGTAAACTGCAGCGAATCTAGCTAGTTCACGACAGCCAAGGCACCTACTACGGTGGGTGCCCTGCTGCATGAAACTGAATCAAACTATCAGCGGTTACAGTCCCGGTCTGCTGTGTAGACGATCGCCCCATAGCGACCATCCGTTGTCCGAATGGCGACACAATTTCCGGTGCCCCGCTCCATCCAATAGGTGACACTGCTATCTGCGACCTGCCTGCTATTGCGAAATTCGTAGCCCCGTTGGGTAACGGTCTGTTCAGCCTGCCCTGCTCTCGCACCCACTAGATCTTCCAGGCCAGGGACGGAATCACCCGGTTGAGCAGTTGTATTAGATGGATTGGTGGATGGGTTGGTGGGTTTGGTTGTATTCGATTGATAGGCTTGTAGATCAGTAGAAAAGACCCAGCCCTGGAATTGAGGGTTATCCCGATAGGCCACCTGCACCAGGTTGGCGTCTGCGTGGACTGACAGCCCAGGTTACGCAGAACCGTGCCTTGGGGAACATTCCCCTTGACGACTTTAGAGAAAATCCCAGGTTTCTCTCTAAATCGGGTTCTGGTCGATGCCACCCAAAATTCTGGATCCTGACAAATTCCACCCGGCACTAATTCAGATCGCTGCCAGCGGTGTCTTGATCCTGCACGCACTGGATCACCTTCACCTTGTCACCGGGTACCCCATAGTGAGGTGTGCTGGAATTAATTGTGGGTTGCGATCGCACATTAATCCGAGTTGTAGAATTGCTGGCCTTTAATGTGGAAATGCCACGAGCTGCAACAGGTGAGGTAGAACTGCCACTATTTTGAGTTCCAGAATTTTTTCCATAGGGAGCCAGATCCCAGTAAACGTAGATGGATTCAGTGGCGAGGCGGTAAATTTGCCCTTTGTCACCCAGGCCGGACTGGCGATAGGCAGGACGACCATTTTGATCTCGATAATTTCCAGGATTATTGCCTACCGGAACC
The DNA here is from genome assembly GCF_052746595.1 of Leptodesmis sp. Taxonomy (NCBI): domain Bacteria; kingdom Bacillati; phylum Cyanobacteriota; class Cyanophyceae; order Leptolyngbyales; family Leptolyngbyaceae; genus Leptodesmis; species Leptodesmis sp. The sequence continues at coordinate 14,882 of NZ_JBRAGO010000074.1, read as the reverse complement.
AGGTCATAGCGCTTGCCATTTTTCAACTGAATCCCTACAACCCCCTGCCGTTGCGAAAAGGTACAGAGGCCGGAGGAGGTGGCCCGATCTTCCCCTTTGGGGTACACATCACAGCGAGCCGTCACCGTGTCTGCTTTGGCTATTGCTGCAATACCAACAGAGGCGATCGCGGCGATCGCGGCTAAAAGCGCATTTGGAAGCTTCATTTAAAAAATTCCCTAACTTTACCAAGAATTGATAAACCCAACAAAATAAGGCTCCGTCGAGTGACCTGGCTCAATTCTCGTCGTTGGAAAGTTAGTGGGTTAAGCCAGAATAATCATACTTTGGGTAGTAGATAGGGATCGGACGATCACAACTTTCATTTAAGTATTCAAGGAAGGAGTTTTCTGTCAGCGATCGACTGTAAGGGCGAGTTTGATCAAAAGATGGACGGTTCAAGCGATCGCGACTTCTCAAACATCTTCTAAGGTTAGAAACTGTTTGTAAATGAATATTAAGATGCAGGAAATATGCTCTGGGATTGGACCCTCCCTACCCTCCTTAAAAAAGAGAGAAGCGAACCAGAATGCCTAAAGTCCCCCTTTTTAAGGGGAATTTAGGGAGATCGAAACATTGATTTACAAACAATCTCTTAAATACCTAACTTTTGTCGGATCACTTCATCTTTATCCCGGAAACCCACCAGCACAGCTTTTCCGTCTTTCACAAAGAGAGGCCGTTTGAGCAGCATAGCATCTTTGGCAAAGGCTTCCACCCACTCTGCCTCTGTCCAGTCATCCTTCTCACTGCCCAAAGCGCGATAGGACTGGCCGGAGGTATTTCGCATCGGCTTAAACCCAAGTTCCTGTACCCACTTCTGAATCATGGCTTTGCTAGGTGGTTGGTCTTTGGTGTTAATGAAGTCGTACTCCACACCGTTCAACTCTAACCAGCTAAAAGCTTTCTTACAGGTGCCACAATTGGAAATTCCGTAGACTTGTAGGGACATAGTTTGAGTCGTTGAGCCACAATTAATTGGAGACGTGCATTAGTCATTGGTCATCTGTTTAGCCACCTGTATTCGCTTTTCCTAACTTCTGCACCAGCGGCAAAAATATGGGTACTAAGTCAGCGCGGCTGGTGACTAGGGTGGGATAGGAGCGGCGACTGTAATCCGTTCCGGCGGCTAAAGGAAAAATGGGGGCTGAGTCCAGGGCAGTCCAGGTGGCTCCGGCAGCTTGAACGATCGCCCAAACCGCCGCAATATCCCAGATCTTGGGAGTGGCTTCAACTCCAGCCAGTGCCCATCCGGCAGCGACGGTCAGCAAATTGTAGGTGGCGACTCCTAACATGCGAATTTTGCAGGGAATGGGCTGCTGCAGGATAGAGGTACTGCGGGCGCACAGGTTAAAGAAATGATTGGGACTGGGATCATCTGGACTGGTATGGATCGGGTGGTGATTGAGAAAAGCTCCGGTTGGCCCGGTGAGTCCCAATTGCCCATACCAGTAGCCATAAAAGGACTGGCGTAAGGGCGGCAGATGGACGTAGCCAAATAAGGGCGTTCCCTGATACAACAATCCCAGGGAGATACCCCACAACGGCAACCCTCTGGCAAAGTTGGTGGTGCCGTCGATCGGGTCAATAATCCAGCACCATTCCGTACCGGAAAAGATATGGGCGACTTCTTCACTCAGTACGCCGTGGTCAGGAAACGTTTGCTGAATCGCAGTTCGCAGTTCTTCATCCGCCCAGCGATCGGCCTGTGTCACCAAGCTGCCATCGGCTTTTTCCGTCGTCTGCGCCTGTCCATAGTGCAGTAATTGAGTACCGACGCGATCGCATAGCGTTTCAGCGAAAGTCAGAACCGTTGACCAAAAATTCTCGGTTGTCATGCTGTTCAAGTAATTGAATAGGGCTAATCTCGATCGCTTTCGATCACGGCTGCGATGGCTTGCCTGGCCGTAGTCTGGAATTCCTGCACACTCACTCGTTGCAGCAGCACGATCGCAACCATCATGCAAAAGGCTTGCAAAGCAAACACCAGCCCGTAGGCCATCACTAAGTTACTGGTTAACCGTCTGCCCACGTCCAGGGTCGCGCCGCCGATCACCGTTGCCAGTCCCCGTGCGATCGCCTGAGATAAGCCCCAGGCTCCAATAAAGGTGCCAGCCGTTTCTGCTGCCGTTAGATCCAGCATCAGAGTAATGGCTCCGGTGGTCGTAATTCCTGATGCCAAGCCAAACACTAGCAGCACGAGTTGCAGAAATTTGGGATTCCCAGACGATCCAGCCAGAATCAGGAGCACCAGGGAAATCACCACCGCCTGACAGCCCAATTTTGCCGTCTGACGTTTGCCAATGCGGGGAGCCATGAAAAACCCGGCCCCGATAATGCCAATTAATGTTCCAGTGCCCCAGAAGGCATTCAGAGTGGCCGTGGAACCCGCCGCCAGTTTGAACACCTCCCCACCGTAGGGTTCCAGAATGGCATCCTGGAGAAATAACCCTAGCGTCATGGCTAGTAGGAAGGTGAAAAAAAAGCGCGTTTGTCGGTTGGCCGTCAAAATCCGCCATGCCCGCTGGAGAGTGATTTGTTCTTCTGGATCGATTTGAACCCGTTGAGCAAAGCGAGAATACTTGCGTTCCACTCCCCAAGTAGCAAGCAAGGCTAATCCAACCACAACCCAGGGCATGACCAGAAACAGTTGATTGATGCTGGCTTGCAGTGTTTCCAGAGAGGGATTATTGCCCAGTTGTCTGAGCATGATGCCAATGGTGATGCCGCCGACGATCGTGCCTGCAATCAACATCGCCCAATCAACGCCAACAATTTTGGAGCGATCCTCCTCATCGGTAATATCCACCAGCAGGGTGGCGAACGGGGTAGAACTGGCGCTCAGAGCAAGCCCATAAACCCCAAACAACGCAGCCAGGAGGGTGATCCAGGCATAGGTTGGCGTACTCCATCCGACCGTTTGCAAGCTTGCTCCCACTTGCCACATTACCTGTACGGCCGCAAACGCAATCACCGCCACACTGACGATTCCCGCCAACACATAGCCCGTGCGGTGCAATCCCCATAAGGGTTTGGTATCGGATAATTGCCCAAACACAACGCGGGAGGGGGCAACAAACAGGGTAACGGCCAGCACAACACTTGCGATCGTGGCGGGAACATCCAGTTCTTTAATCAACACCCGATTCAACAACCCAAATAGCAAGACTGACAGCATTCCCAATCCCATCTGGAACAGTCCCAGCCGCAGCATGGTGCCGATCGTGATCCGAGGCTTTTCCAACGAATTAAAAGATGACTCTGAAGGCTGACTGGTTTCCATAGCTGGCCAAGATTCTAAGAAGGCAAAATTCGAGTTTTTTAGTCAAGGAGTTTTCTGATCTACCAGGATAAGGCTCAGAGCCAGCTTCAGGACGAGTGCGTTAAAATATGAAGAAATATGAACCTCCTTGAATAAAACGTTGTTGAGAAAGTGGTAAACGCTGTGCAGACTATCACGCTTGGTTCCAATGGCCCTCAAGTTCCTACCCTGGGGATTGGCACCTGGGCCTGGGGAGATACCCTGTTCTGGAATTATGGCAAAGAGTATGGAGCGGAACAGGTACGAGGAGCCTTTTTTGCGGCCCTGGATGCGGGAGTAAATTTTTTTGATACGGCAGAGATTTATGGCCTAGGAGAGTCAGAGCGACTGATCGGGCAATTCATGAAAGAGGCCGATCGCCCCGTACAAATTGCTACCAAGTATTTCCCCTTGCCCTGGCGGTTTAGTGCTCAGGCCGTTGTAGATGCCCTCACTGCTAGCCTCAAGCGATTACAGGTAGATCACGTTGCTCTTTATCAGGTGCACTGGCCATTCGATTTTTTGATGAGCCAACAGACATTAATAAACGCTCTAGCCGATGAAGTGGAGAAAGGCCGCATTGGAGCGATCGGCGTGAGCAACTATTCCGCTGACAAGATGCGGCAGGCTCACAAATTCCTGGCCGATCGAGGCATCCCCCTAGCCGTGAATCAAATGAACTACTCCCTCCTGAACCGCCAAATTGAAACCAATGGAGTTTTAGATGCTGCCCGTGAGCTAGGTATTACCATTCTGGCCTACAGCCCTCTGGCCCAGGGATTACTCACCGGAAAATATACCCCTGACAGTTCCCCCTCCCTGACCGGAGCACGAAAGCTCGATCCTCGTTTCAGTCAGAAGGGGCTAGAAAAAATTTCCCCCTTAATCAAGGCTCTCCAACAAATTGGCGATGCTCATCAACGCACCCCAGCCCAAGTCGCTTTAAATTGGTTAATCGCTCAAGGCGGCGTGATCCCCATTCCCGGTGCCAAGACCGCCAACCAAGCCCAACAAAATGCCGGAGCCTTAGGTTGGAGCTTGAGTCCCGATGAAGTAACTCAATTGGATGAAATCAGCCACTCTTGCCGTTAGTCCTCCGAAATCGGGAAGGGTTGGTGCAAAAATCCCTGACACAGTGAAATTGACTTGATTAACGCAAGATCCTCAACTCTAACAAGCAGCACCTTTCGGGGGGCGTGGGGGAGTTAGGCCCCCCACAAAGCGGGGGGCCGGGGGGAAGTCCTCCGGGTCAGGTGTGAAAACGAAGCTAAAGATAGCTGTACGGCATAGCTCAGTTGAGAAGCAAAGGGGGAAGAAATCATTCGGTTATCAGAAGCAAAACTGTAACCCTTCCGATACACTGAAGGCAAAATTCGATATCCACTTTTAAGATGAAACTGTTTACCGATTGGGGCTTTAAGGCCGATAGCTGGCAGGGTCGCCGAGGCGAATACTGGGTACTGGTTCAGGGGCTGCTGATTCTAGGATTTGCCCTGCTGCCTGTCTATCGGCCTGCAAGCTGGAGTGCTCTAAAGCTGCCGCTGCTCTATGGAGTGTGGAGTGTGGCGGCTATTCTGGGTCTGATCGGGTTGGTGTTCCTGGTGAAGGGGTTAGTGGATCTAGGGAATAACCTCACCCCACTACCGCATCCACGGGAAGATGGGCAGTTAGTACAGTCAGGCGTATATGGATTCGTGCGGCATCCGATTTATAGTGGAGTGATTTTTGTCACGATCGCCTGGGCACTTTATCTGTTCAGCCTGTCTCACCTGCTGGGAGCCTGTGTGCTATTCCTTTTCTTTGATGCCAAAGCGCGGCGAGAGGAAATCTGGCTGGCCCAAACCTATCCCGATTACGGGGATTATCGGCAACGGGTTAAGAAATTTCTTCCCTGGCTCTATTAGAAATAGACGAACCCCGGTCAGTCCTTTACACTAATGGAGTTATTAGATCCTGTCCAGGTCGTGATACCCTCCAACTCAGGGAAAGGGAGCGATCGCGGTAAACTTACGATTTCTCTCTGCCAAATGTTTCTACCAGCCGATCGGGAGTTATGCATACAGTTCTGATTGTGGATGACAGTACTACCGTGCGGCAGATGGTTTCAGAGCAACTGAGAAAAGGCGGCTTTGAAGTGATGGAGGCTGTAGATGGGGAAGAGGCGATCGAGAAAATTCAGTCCCACCTCCCTGATCTGGTGATCACGGATATTGTGATGCCGCGTAAGAACGGGTACGACCTGACACGCTGGCTGAAGAGCAGTCCCAATACCAAACATATCCCGGTAATTATGTGTACCAGTAAAAGTGAAGAGTTTGATGTTTACTGGGGCATGAAACAGGGAGCCGATGCTTATATCACCAAGCCCTACCATCCACCAGATTTAATTGACGCGGTGAAGAAGTTGTTGCAGTAGAAGACAGCAGGGCCTGGTGGTGCAGCAAACACGGATCGCAATCCGAAATCCCGGATTTATCCTGCAAAGTTTTTGTTTAATTCCTTAAAGCAGGAGGATTATCCCGTAAATGCACAGGATAATCCTGCAAAAGTGGGTGCTTATCCAGCAGATCTGACGTTGAATACATAGTTCTGGCTCTAAATCGAGTCCTTGCACTTGTCTTTTGGAGACGTTTGCTCATTCTGAGCTTCCTACAGGGTGCGAGTGAATGGGGCGGTTCAATAAATTCTCATTATATTTGGAGGAAGAAATGCCGGAAATTCCAATGTTCAGTGAACTGTATGAAGGACGTGGTGTAAATCCAGATACTCTTCGGACTTTTAGTGTTGGGATAGACTTTGAACCACTTGTTTCCTTAGTTAATCCTTAAGGACAAGTTTCTACGTTGACAATGCAAACTGTCACTAATACCTCGGAATTGGCAAGTTCGCTTAATGTCAGTGCCTCTGCTGCTTTGACCACGATAAGAGGAGGGGGATCTGCTGAAGCAAAGTTTCTTCAACAGAGACAAGTAAATACCTACTATACCTATTCCTTAGTAAAAGTTTATGTAGAGAATCCATCAAAGCTTATACGCAATGTCGCCCTAAAAGAATCAGCAATCAAGAGACTGAAAGAGGGTGGATGGGATGAATTTGCTCAGGTCTATGGTACGCAGTATGTTGAAGGGTATATAACTGGTGGTACTTACTATGCTCTGATAGAGGTTCAGACGACAAACGCTGAAGAAAAACGGGAGATTAGTGCGAAGTTGAGTGGTAAATATTCGGGAGTTGGGGTCAAGGTTGATGGATCAGGAAAGGCACAAAGCAAGATGCGAGAAGCGACCGAAAATCGAACCACAAATGTTTATGTTTTTCAAGGTGGTGGAAGCGGTGATGTTTTAGAGGTAAACATTGAGGAAATGATTAAGCAAGCTCTGGACTTTCCAAAGCTTGTTAGCTGAGTGGTGCAGAAAACTTTTTTGAGTCTCATGATGGATAACCTGAACGACCAAAACAGCGCCTGAAACCCCTTGCCCTCGTTCGTTCGCCCGATAAAACTCAAGATCGCTGTCTCGGTGAGAATCCTTGATTTATAGGGGTTTCAGGAGTTTTCCGCACCACCAAGGCTTGTTAGAGACGCTTCTGTACCTATCAGGGCTATCACAAATGACTATAAATCAATTCAAAACGTTCCTTCTGTTCCTGTGGTTACTTCCAAGCAAAGAAGTATACTTGAGGGTCTGGGGAGATCATATATGAAACTGCGAGACTACAGAGCAAAATTAGAATTTGTCAGCGACAATATAGAATCGTTTGATGAGTATAGGGATCTTGGTCAGAGTGCAAAGCGACAGAAGAGAGAGGAATTGAATACCCATCGCGACAGGGTTTCGGATGCAATGCAGCTCATTGCTGATTCGGCAGATGAATGTGTTGATGACTCCAAGCAGTGCAAGATTCCCCCACTATCAGATGACTTATTCAAGCCTATTACTTTACCAAAAGGTCTAACGACAGATCTACCGACACGTATTAGTGGCACATCAGTAACAGTGCCAACTAAATTCTTCCTCTTTGGCAAAGTTGCAAGAATATGATGTTCTGAATCAGGATAGATTTGAGGTTAAGGTAAAGCTATCGACAGCTATTTCTGAAACGAACTTGCCAGGTGCTGCAAGATTTATAGGTTTGGGAATTTCTTCAACCAAGAGTGGCAAAACAGTTTCTATCGTGAGTGGAATTACTTCTAACGGTCGTCTACTTATTGCTAATGCTTCGGGTGCTCCTAATTCGATTTACAAACCTAATCCTGGAGATACAGTTTATCTCAAAATCACAAAACAGGCTGGTGAATTCGATTTACTCCTTAGCCGCGATGGGTTATCCTTTGAATCTTTGCTTAAAAGGAAATTAGCAGATCTTGGTTTTCCCGTGGATGATACCTATAAAGTTTTCTTGGGTGGTAATTCTACTGATTCAACACCAATATCAGGCAAATTCTCTGATTTGATAATCAGATAATAGTTTTGAGGTTGGAGGAATAATTTAGCCTGTTTTGATTCTAGTACCTCGTCTGCTTGGAGGAGGTATTTTATTTTGTTGCAATCAATTGCTTGGGTATTGCTTGCCATAATGATCGGTACATGAGCGATATTGTTAAGTGGAGAAGTAAAGTCGGGGAAGTTCTTACCATAGGATTTAGTAATGGATAGAAACACTATAAAACGGCAACAGCTACTTGAAGCAGTCAATGCTCTTCCTGATGAAGTGCTGATAGAGCTTGCTAGTTTCCTTGACTATCTTCGCTATAAATCAGCCCATCAAAGAGAAGCAACCACTCACTCTTCTAGTTTTCTGCTGGCAATTGCAGGCTTAGGCAACTCTGATCAACAGGATGTTTCAGAGCGTGATGAGGAGATTCTATGTAACGAAGTTAATCCAATTTATGGCTGGAATCTCAAGCCGAGTGAATCAGCATGACAGCACTCCTCGACACCAGTTTTTGTTTGCGTTGACTGACCAGAGCGATCGCAATCATCAGCGAGTATTAACTATCGCCCAAAGTGTAAATGAACCATTGGTGCTGCCTGTAGTTATTTTGCCTGAAGTCTGCTACCTGATTGCATCAAGATTGGGTCATCAAGCGATGCGTCGTTTTGTATCCAGCATGACACCTAATACGGCTCAAGTTGAAGCTGTACTCCCAGAGGATTTAGTACGGGTGCATGAGATTTTGGAACAGTATGCTGATAATCAGCTTGATTTTACAGATGTCGCGATTGTTGCTATTGCTGAAAGGCTAAACATCACTCGCGTTTATACGGTTTATACGCTTGATCGGCGAGATTTTTCGATTATTCGTCCAAGCCACTATGACTACTTTGAGTTATTGCCCTAAAATGCCAGCTAACGTTTCCCTTCAGCGGCGGCTAGTAACCTTTGCATCTCCACCGGGATTTCTCAACCGTCCGCTGCAAGGGGAACGTTAGCATTCCATTGGCTGACTTACCTTAAAATGAAGTAAAGTGTCAATCGTTCGACAACGATGTGCTGCATTGAGGGTAGATTGTATTTGTTTTTTGTAGATTGTATTTGTTTTTTAGAGATAACCATTAGCAGCCGTTCCTGATGACCTCCAAATGTCCCATAGCGATAGCTATGGCATTCCTGGCAATCTGGATAGCTATCTTGTACGCTGGATCTGACCGACCACCTCCCCTTGGGCTTCTTTGGCTAGTTCCTCTCCTTATTGCGTGTGCTGTAGCGGTGTATCTGCGAGTGCCAGTGTATACATCATGGTCTAGATCACACCAGCCGCGCCGCATTCTTCGAGTAGTACTTGAAGGTTTTGTTGCCGGAAGCGTCCTAGGAGTAATTACTTTCCTGTTTCCTTTCACAGGAGAACCAAGCATTCCGTCTAGGGGTATTGCGGATGTCTTGACTTGGATTGCAGTTCTATCTGTCGTGTGCATAGCAAACACCATAGTGCTGTATAGTCTCACTTCAGTTCCCCTAAAAGCTAGACGTTGAGAGTAACAACTCATCCGATCAGTGTGATTAAATGCTGCCACACCGACTCTAGTGGAACATTTCCTGGATCAGTGGGTTTAGGAAAGCGTCATCAGCCTAGTGAGTTTTTTCCCTTTCTTCCTGATTGTGGGTGTGATGTTCTGGCAGAGCGGCATCTGGGAGCGGAATGTGATTCGAGAACAGCTTGCCGATGAACAGGATCCTGGGATTACGCCGGAAGAGTATGAAGCCGTGAAGCGCGATCGCAGCTTCCGCACCCGCCGCATTCAAAACACTAATCGCCGCACATCAGCCGCGATCGTCCGCGTGCAAAACGAACTTGCCTTTAGTAAATGGCGGGTACAACAGCAGGGGCAGGATGTTGAAACTGATCTCCTGGTAATGTCCTGGCGCGATGAATTGATGCGGTTGCGAGAAACTAAAGCTGTAATCGCGACCCTCTAATAGAGATAAATCAAACCTTTCTGGTCTACGTTGATGGTTTGAGCGGAGTTGCCCGACTTGGTGGAGGTTTTTACGCCGACGATGATTTTGTTACTAGATGTTTTGACGTCTAAAGATACGCCGATGGGTTTGGGGGGTCAGGCGTTTTAGCAAGCGAAGCCTGCAAATCCATTGGTAAGGAGAGGTAGCTGGTATGTAATCGGCCAAAAGTGATACTTTTTCCTGGTGCAACGGGTCGATCGCCTACCGCAGGTACGATCGAAGCCACTACGGGCACTGTTGTCTGGCTAATGACTCGAATTTGAATCGGTTTATTGGGATTCACCTTTGCGATCGCAGGGCGGCGATCGTTCTGCTGCAGTTCGACTGGAGTAGATTGATTTCCCTGAGCCACCACCAGTTGAGTTGTCGCCACCGCACTCAGGGTCAGCAATCCTGCTAAAGCGACAGGGAGCAATTTCATGGATCTTCTCCTTCACCAGTTAAGTATCTGTAATATTCTCCATCAAACGGTCTACAGTTATAGACTCAATTGCAGCTATCGATGTTTTTTGGGTTTATGTTGCTATTCCTTCGCCCGCTTCGGTTTGCCATCCGGTTGGCGCTCATCAGTTTCATCACCTTCGCGTTAGTTGTGAGTTGGAGCACGATCGCCCACAGCCAACTGCCCTCACTGCCCACAGGTGCCTCCGATCGGCTCAATCTGCCCTCAGAGGTGAGCCAGAAGGGCGAGTGCGAAACGGCTCCTGTGCAATCGCCCCTGGATGGCAAGGTGTTGTTTACACTCACCTCTCCGACCATCTTCAATCGCGACAATATTCCTGAAGGAAAGCTTCCGGTTGAAATTCGGGCACACGAAGTCAATGAGCGATTGTGGCGAGTGTTGAACCGCACCACCCTAGCCAAACAAACTCCCACAGTGACGATTGCCACGTTGAATAATCGCCCAATTATTCAGATCAGTAACGATCGTTCTTCGCGGCCCATACGCCTGGTAACGGTGACAGAACCCGATGCGGACTGGAATGGCAAAAGCTTGGATGAATTAGCCCAGGAATGGCAGAACGTCATTCAAGATGAGGTGATTCGGTTCAGACAACTGGCGACCACCTGAGGTGATTATTCGGCGCGTGATCCAGGCTTTGCAAATCCTGCTGGGATTACTCCTGACCAGTGGGTTGATCTGGTTACTGCGACGACTTCTAACTCGCAGGCAAGCAATTTTAACAACCCGTTACCAACAACTGACTGCGATCGCCGCCGCAGAGAAAGTCCAACCATCAGAACCTTCAGATGGATCAGACATCTCTGAAGGGGAAGAAACAGAAGCCAGAAAAATCCTGGATTTGCGATCGCGCTTTTTAGCCACCGTGCAGCACTAATTTAGCCTGAAGCGGCAATTAGACCTGAACAAATTTCTGAAATGGGCACTGTTCTGGATTTTCATCGTGATGTGGTATGTCGGCATCGCTCAAATCATGTCCACTGTACCGGTCTTGATGCGGTGGAGTTTGTACGTCTGGGCAACCCCCTTTGCCTTGATCGTGATTTGGTTTGGCATCAGTTTAGCCATCCGAATTTGCAAGAGCTTAATCGATCGGTTCTCCCATTCATGGAAAGTTAACCCAGCACCAACCCTCGGGGAAACCCAACGCACTGCTCTGAGAAGTAACACGATCGCCGAAGCACTCAAAGGATTTATAACATTTGTGCTGATCATTGTGGGAATTGTGATCACCTTGGGGCTGTTCAATATTCCCACAACCTCAATTTTGGCAGGCGGGGCAGTACTTGGTTTAGCCATTTCCTTTGGCACCCAAAGTTTGATCAAAGACCTGGTCAACGGTTGCTTGATTTTAATTGAAGATCAGTTTGCCGTTGGCGATGTGATTCAAATTGGTGACAAGAGTGGGTTGGTCGAAAATCTTAATCTACGAGTGACTCAACTCTGCAACAGCGAAGGGAAACTGATCACGATTCCCAATAGCAACATTACCAATGTCAGTAATTTAACTCGGCTCTGGTCACGGGTTGATTTTTCCATTTTGGTGGCCTATGAAAACGATCCGAAACAGGTGCTGGATGTTCTGCGGCAAGTCTCGCAGCAGATGTATCACGAACCCGAATGGCGCGATCGCATACCCGAACCACCCAATGTGTTGGGCATTGACGATCTATCGCACATGGGAATGTTAGTCCGAGTCTGGTTAAAACCGTACCGATGGAACAATGGAGCGTGGGGCGCGAGTTTCGGTTGCGAGTACGGCAGGCATTTGCGGCAAACAGCATCTAAATTGGTCGGCCTCAAGGAATTACATTCAACACCGATTTGATTAATCCCCAGGTTGAGTTGGTTGCTTCTCCAAAAGCGGCTACAAACCAGGGAAATTAGGCGGATTCTGAGAACGATGCCAATTTTGGCCAGAAACCCGGTTTCTACATGCTGTACGTTCTAGCATTCAGTTAAGCCCCCAAACTGAAATGTGCCGTGGTTCCATAGGAAGATATAGTCATGTCGCTTGCTTATATTGTCTGCTGGAGGAAAGTATGTCTCAGGAACCGCCCCTGCAACCCGATGCCAATCCCTCTAAAACCCAAAACCCTCCTGCGGTTGATGCCAGCTTTGAAATAGTCGATACAGCAGACAGCACAGACTCGCTGCAGGTTGAATCCACAGTTGAAGTAGAGCCAGTTGCAGCACAGCCACAACCTACCGCCCGCCCCGTGCCCCCCGCAGCCCGATCGCCCCAGGTCAAAAGCCAGACCCTGCAAAAACTCCAGCAGTTCCTGCAAATTGCCCTACCCAAAGTAAAAGCCGCCGCGATCGCTATCTACAACGCCACCCTTTACACCTTAAGCCTGCTTCGTATCGGAGCACAGAAATTCTGGGCCTGGTGGAACCGTGTCCTGCCCTCAATTCGCAGGCTCCTACCCGCTTCTCTGCAAACCCTACCCGATGTCGTCTTAACCGGAGCGATCGCCACCCTCCTGCTACTCCTTCTCTGGATCACTACCTCTCTCTTCTTCCCCAAACCCCCGCCTCAGATCGCCACCTCCCCACCTCCCCTAGCGTCCTCACCCACCCCCACCTCCTCCACTCCCGCCCAACCCCCGATCGCCCTCATCCAGGATCAGGTTGCTGAAATCACCAACCAGTATGCCAATGGACTCGTTCAGTCTGTGCAGGCTAACTTTCGGGCCAGTCGGTTAACCGTTAACGTGGGTGAAGGGTGGTATGGCCTCAGCGAAAACCAGCAGAGCAAGCTAGCCAACGACCTCCTGAAACGTACCCAACAACTCAATTTCAGCAAACTGGAGCTAACAGACTCAGAAGGTACTCTGGTGGCCCGTAGTCCGGTAGTTGGGCGGGAGATGGTGATTCTGCGATCGGCAAAACCCCAGACGATGGATGATGGGATGACAGGATGAAGGGTAGATGAGTGGGTGAGTGACGGCTTTGCATTGCCAGTTACCCCCCGATTCTGAGTCCCTGATCCCTAATCCCCAACTTTAATTGCTAATTACTGCAAGGCTTGGCTCAACAGCTGGTGGTTCGCGTTATGCTGCATGGATAGGGGATTGTGCCGAACCTGCCAGCATTATGGATACTCAGCCGTCGATGCCGCCTGCTGCCAACGAAGTTAATGAAACGCATGGGAACACACCAGAGATGGGAGGCGGATTGCCTGTCATTGAGTATTGGGTCAGGCATACCCTGTCGCCGGAAGGCCCGAAGTTGTGGAAGACGTTATTCCATAAGAGTGCCTGTCTCTCTTGTGCCTGGGGGACGGGGGGCCAGAAGGGTGGGTTTACCAATGAAGATGGCGAAGTGCTGCAGCGCTGTATGAAAAGCGTAGAGGCAATTTCAGCCGAAATTCAGCCGCCTGTTCCCACGCAGGTTTTTGCCGATCGCTCGATCGCTGAACTCCAACAACTCTCCTCCCTGGAAGCCGATCTCCTGGGACGCTTGAGTATTCCAGTGATTTTGCGGGCGGGTCAGTCGTACTATGAGCGGATTTCCTGGGGCGAGATTTATGCGATCGCCACTGCGGCTTTCCAGAAACCTCCAGAGCGGATTGCCTCCTACAGTTCCGGGCGGGGTTCCAATGAAGCAGCCTTTTTGCTGCAACTGCTCTTACGCACCCTGGGTTCCAATAATCTGGTGGACTGCTCTGATCTGTGCCATGCGCCTTCTACCGTTGGGCTGAAACAGATGTTTGGCACGGGCACCTGATCGTCAGCCTGGAAAGTTTGAAGCAGGCAGATTGTGTGGTGCTGGCTGGGTCAAATGCCGCCTATAACCATCCCCGGTTGATGAATGAGTTAATCAAGCTGCGCGAGCATGGTGGCCATGTGATTGTAATTAATCCGGTGCAGGAAATCGGTTTAATCAAATTTGCGTCTCCGGCCTTTCCCATCAAATCTCTGCTGGCGGGATCCGAGATTGCCTCGCTGTATCTGCAGCCGATTCCCGGCAGTGATGTGGTGCTGTTCGTCGGAATTCAAAAAGCGTTGATCGAACAGGGCCAGGTGCGGCAGGATTTTCTGGAAGCCCATACTGAAGGCTGGGAGGCCGTGCTGGAACAGGCTCGATCACACTCCTGGGAGGCGATTACTGCCACCTGTGGTATCTCTCAGGCTGAGATCGAAGCCGCCGCCCGGATCATTAGCCAGTCGCAACGAGTGGTGTTTGCCTGGGCAATGGGAATTACGCAACAAGCGAATGGAGTGGATAACGTCTACAGCATTGCCAACACAGCACTGATTACGGGAAATGCTGGACGCATGGGAACGGGAGTGATGCCGGTGCGGGGACACCCCAATGTGCAGGGATTTGGCTCCATGGGCGTGACGGTGAGGCTGCGGGAGGAAATTAAGCAGGCGTTAGAGCAGTTGCTGGGCCGATCGCTGAATTTGCCCAAAGGCTACCACACCCGCGATCTGATTGAAGCGGCAGAGGCTGGTAAAGTCGATAGTCTGATCTGTGTCGGGGGAAATCTCTATGGCGCCAATCCCGATTCTGAGCAGGCAAAACGAGCACTGGGCAACATTGACACGATCATCTATCTGTCTACCTAAATCCGTCGCAGTGCTCCGCCCATAGCCGCAGGCTTGGGGGGAGGTG
>NZ_JBRAGO010000073.1:0-22734 GCF_052746595.1 Leptodesmis sp. | reverse complement strand
TCAGTGGAAAGGGAAGAACTTCATGCGGTGTGCGGTTGTCAGTCGGGCAGGACAGGTGTTGGCCAACGGTAATCTGTTGCTGCAACAGAATGAAGCGGGCGAATGGCGATTAGATTTACGAACCGACGGCGGACGGCTGATTGAAGGGGGTGTGGTGGGGCCAGATGGAGATTTGACCGCTGCCAGTCAGGTGTTGTTCCGCCAGTTCTTTGAGGTCTGGGGTATGAGTGATTTAACCCTCACGGTTACAGTTCGCTGATTCTGTTACACTACCAGAGTAAGGCAGTTCAAGGGAGCACAATGACAGAAGCCAGAAATGTTTTAGGAGGAAGCTTACAGATTTGCTGTACCTCACCGATGACCGGGTTCTACCGGGATGGTTGCTGCAATACGGGGGTGGGAGATATAGGTGCTCATGTGGTCTGCGCTCAGGTGACCGAGCAATTTTTGGATTACACGCGAGCGCAGGGCAATGATCTGTCTACTCCGGTGCCTGCCTTTGACTTTCCGGGATTGAAACCGGGCGATCGCTGGTGTTTGTGTGCTTCTCGGTGGAAAGAAGCCTTTGATGATGGGGTAGCTCCCCCGGTTGTATTAGCCGCCACTCACGTCTCGGCTCTGGAGTATGTGACATTGGATGAGTTGAAGCAACACGCGATCGATTGCAGCTAATCACACGCTTGGGCGGCACGAAAAAGGCACCTTGATGGTGCCTCTTGATGTGGTCATTTCTGAAGACAAGAACTAATCTCTGCGTTTGAAGGATGCTAGCCAATCTCGCAGTTGCTCGGCGGCTACATCTCGGCCCCCCAAACCAAAGGCCACCGCGATTGCCACCGCGATCGCACCCAGTAATAACCCGAAAGCCAGGTTAATAATGCTGGGGGCAATACCAATTTGTTGCAGAGCCATAGCTGCGACCAGAACGATGATGGCAACCCGGGCGGCTTGGCCCAAAAGGCGAGATTGAGCGCCGTCTGACCTAGCAATAATGCTGTAAGCGAGATTGGCCAGATACAGACCGACAGCAAAAATGATCAATCCCACCAGAATCTGACCCAGGATCACCAAGAGTCCACTGACGATCGCCGTCAGAGCTGGAATTCCTAGAACATTAGTAGCGGCGACGGCAGCAAACAGGATAATGCCGATCAGGGCGATGATCCCGACAATTTCCGAAGGGGTACGGGTGACTCCTCGGCCTGCATCCGGCTGAATCAGCATCGGACTACCTTCTACGGGCTGATCGAGTGTTGGCGGGGGCGGAATGGGTGGAGCATCGGCAGGTGATGGCAAACCTAACCAGTTCAAGACATTATTGAATCCCAAGCTGGTAAGCAGATTCGTTACCAGATCTTTCACAAATTGCCCAATGATATATCCCAAAACCAGAATCAGAGCGGCGGTAAAGATTTGTGGAATGGCCGTCAGGAACTGATTCAGCATGAGTGCCGCTGGCACTGAGATTGAGCGAATCTGTAAAGCATCCAGTGCCGCAATCACGGTTGGGATCAGGATCAGGACAAAGACAAGGGTGCCTAAGATCGAGGATAGAGATTGTCCATCTGTGCGGGTTAGCCCAACTCGACTCCCTATGCGATCGGCACCTACTGCAATCAGTAAGTTGGTGACAATATCGCGCACAATTCTGGCAATAAACCAGCCGATGATCCCAATCAGGATCGCCTTCACAATGTTGGGTAAGGCCAGAAGAAATTCATTTAACAGGTTTTGGACGGGTTGGAGTGGGCCTTCTAGGTTTAAGATCCCCAAAATCAGGGGTAAAAAGAATAGAAAGACAAACCAGTACAAAATATTGCCCAGAGTTTCACTCAGCAAAAACTGACTTTGTGGCGATTGGCCCATCGTCTCTGGGGGCAATTGATAGGAATCTTCGAGAGCTGTTGGAGGTCTTGTCGCTTGCGTGTCGCTAGATTGAAGCCGTTCATCCAGGCCCAGCGATCGGGCCAGACGAATAGCCACAATCCGGCTCAGGGTGGCAACGACCCAGGCCACGGCAATCATGAAGATGGCTCCACCAATGCGAGGTAAATAGGCAAAAATCTGATTCAGGAAGTTATTGAGCGGTTGTGAGACGGTGTTGAGTTGCAGGGCGTTCAAGGCCCCGACAATCGCCAAAATCATCACAACCCAGAACACGACCGAAGCAATCACGTTCTCGATGCTGAACGTATCTGCCCGTTCTCCGGCTGTTAAGTGGGCAATGCGGTTGTCAATATTGGTGCGCTTTAAAAGACCCCGGATTCCGGAGGTCAGCAATGCTGCGATTATCCATCCCACAATTAGAATGGCGATCGCGTACAGCAACCTCAGAATCAAGTCAACAACATTAGGGCCTAATCCGAAATAATTGGCAACTTCTTGAGTATTGACCTGGGCTAGCAGCTGGGGCAATTGCGAATGCAACCCTATGCCAGGCAAGAAGCACAGACTACCCTGAGCAAGTTCAATCATGGCGTATTTCTGCAAGTGGAGGATGACAAGTCAACTTTCATGGCTTCTTAAATCACTCCAGGTTCTCTTAAAAAGCGGCTTTTCTGGAGAATCCTGGATTTTTCTCATAATTTCGAGCAAATTCTACTTTATTTCCGGGGAGTGAAATCATAATTCTATCCAAAGATTTAAATTTCTTCCCTGGCAAATATTTATACTTTCCAATACTTGCGACCGTTGCTATCCAGGGTGGTAGAAAATCCTCCATATAGATACAGATCAATACTTGACTGATGTGAAGAGGAGGCTGAAAGTTTGCGCTGGATGCAAAAAACTTTTCTGGTTAAGTAAGCGGAGATACCATTAACTCATCGACTCAGTTAAGTATTTGCTTGAAATCCTAAGTTCTTTCTTTGAAAAGATGTGAACAATGCCTCTAATCAAAAAACTACTTGCGGAATTTATCGGTACAGCATGGCTGGTGTTTGGTGGCTGTGGCAGTGCGGTGCCTGGCGGCGGCCTTCACCAGTAAAGGTGGTGCCCTGGGTAATGGTGTTGAATTTCCCCTGGGAATTGGCTTTGCTGGGGTAGTTCTCGCTTTTGGTTTAACCGTATTGACCGGAGCCTATGCTTTGGGGCACATTTCTGGTGCCCATTTCAACCCTGCTGTCTCCTTTGGGTTATGGGCCGGAAAACGGTTTCCAGCCTCTGAATTACTGCCCTATATCATTGCTCAGGTGCTGGGTGGCATTCTGGGTGTAGGGATTATCTACTTAATTGTTACGGGTAAAGCGGGCGGCTACACGATCGACCCAGGAGCAGCAGGGGTATTCGCTACCAATGGTTTTGGTTCTCATTCTCCTGGTGGCTTCTCGTTGTTTGCTTGCTTTGTTGCTGAGTTTGTGCTTACTTTCATGTTCTTGATTGTGATTCTGGGGGCCACGGACGATCGCGCCTTCAAACCTTTGGCGGGAACAGCGATCGGTTTGGCATTAACCCTGATTCACTTGATTGGCATTCCAGTCACCAATACCTCTGTGAATCCTGTTCGCAGTCTGGCTCCGGCTCTGTTTGTGGGTGGTACTCCTCTGGCCCAGGTTTGGCTATTTTGGCTCGCTCCCATCTTAGGAGCTCTGGCCGCCGGGTATCTGTATCTCAACTTCTTTGAGCCAAATCGTGATGTGCGTTCTCAAGAAGAGTTAGAAAGTTCCCGCTTCTAAAACTTCTAAAAACCGTGAACCGCCGCTTAATTGTCGCGATCGTCGCTGGAATTTTACTGGGGATGGCTCTCAGTCTGGCTGTGCGATCGCGGCAAATTCGTGTTTTCTGGGTATTGACGACTCGTTATTGCCCCAGGTGCGATCTCCAGGGATCTCAATTGTTCGGAGCCAACCTGCAGGGAGCTAATTTGCAATCAGCCGATCTGCAGCAGGCAAACTTAAGCGAAGCCAATTTGGCTGGAGCCAAGCTATCTCAGGCTACCCTTCAAGAAGCTAATTTAACCTTAACGAATCTGACCCAAGCCAATTTAGCCAGGGCTAACTTAACCCAAACTAGTTTGCAGGGAGCTAATCTATCTGGAGCTGACTTGCAAAGGAATGACTTATGCCGAGCAAGATTGCTTTTAGTGGATCTCGAAGCGGCAAACCTGAGCGGAGCAGACTTGCGAGGAGCAAACCTGCAGGGCGTTAATTGGACACGATCGCAACTCTGCAATGTCTAGAGGTAGTAACCTCTGTAACCTCTCATCGAGAGCCTCTCCTCTATCCGCATCAAGGCAGCATTGTTGCTGACTGCTGGCTACAATTAGCCATAACTTAAAGAATCTATCCCCGAAATGCGCTATATATAGCGTGGCTAAAGTTCTTCTTCGGGAGAACAATGAGAGTTCGCTAGGATAGAGCGGCATGGGTACAGTGACAACAATGGTACGAAATGGCGTTGGAATTCGCACCGCGCAGGCCCGATCGGAACGATTGACCGGGCAGATTCATGTTTATGACGGAGCAGGCAAAGGGAAGTCGCAGGCGGCTCTGGGGGTGGTATTGCGCTCCATTGGACTGGGCATTCATACGGACTGGCAAACACGGGTTTTATTGTTGCGGTTCTTGAAGGGGCCGGGACGCACCTATGACGAAGATGCCGCGATCGAAGCCCTGCAACGAGGCTTTCCGCATCTGATTGATCAGGTGCGAACGGGGCGGGCAGAATTTTTCGGTCCGGAAGAAATTACTCGCTTTGATAAGCTGGAGGCTCAACGAGGCTGGGATGTGGCGAAAGGGGCGATCGCCTCTGGCCTCTACTCAGTGGTAGTTCTGGATGAACTGAATCCCGTCCTGGATTTGGGATTGCTACCTGTAGATGAAGTAGTCAGCACCCTGAAACGTAAGCCCGAACACATGGAAATTATTGCCACCGGGCGGGCCGCTCCCCAGTCGCTGTTAGATATTGCCGATCTTCATTCAGAAATGCGGCCCCACTATCATCCAACGGCCAAGGATCACGGGATTGAGGGCATTGAAATTTATACCGGAGCCGGAAAGGGAAAATCGACAAGTGCATTAGGGAAGGCATTACAGGCGATCGGGCGAGGCATTGGCCAGGATAAGTCCCATCGGGTGTTAATCATGCAATGGCTCAAAGGGGGCAGTGGCTATACCGAGGATGCTGCTATTGCTGCCCTACGCCAAAGTTATCCCAATCTGGTGGATCATCAGCGCTGCGGCCGGGATGCAATCGTCTGGCGGGGGCAGCAGCAGGAACTGGATTATGTGGAAGCTGAGCGGGGTTGGGAAATTGCCAGAGCCGCGATCGCTTCTGGTTTGTACAAAACCATCATCCTGGATGAACTCAATCCCACAGTTGATCTGGAACTGCTGCCGGAAGAGCCGATCGTCTGGTCTTTCTTCCGCAAACCCCGTGATACTGAAATCATCATTACCGGACGCTGCAAAAATCCTCCTGCCTACTTCGATCTGGCCAGTGTTCACTCAGAGATGATCTGCCACAAACACTATGCCGAAAAAGGCGTTGACCTGAAGCGAGGAGTCGATTTTTAAAGTCCAGACCAGCGGTAATTCCGTACCGTATCCCAGGCAATGCGTTGATAAATGGCGGCTTGTTGAGGGGTAAGGCCAGAATTAGCCGGAGAAACTCCTGCCGGATTGCGTTTATAGATACAGACATAGTGCACCAGGCCAATCAGGTAAGCTCCTTTGCTACTCAGGTGTCCCTCATCCTGAAACTGGCTGGCAAAAAAGTCTTTGAGTTTAGGTACCTGTCCGGTCTCGATCGCCCGTTTCAAGTTCACCAACGCCAATCCTCCCGGAACCATCCACACAGGCTTACCAGGATTCTCCTGTTCCAACCGCTGCCGCACGGCTTCATGGTAGGCCAGATGGTTGTAAACTGCCTCTTCCCAGGTTTTGGCAGGCGATCGCCCTAAACCAGCGGCGCTGTCTGTCGCTTTCGCCCAGTTATCCTCAAAGTCTTTAGTGGGCCACTGGGCATAGATCCACATCTGCACCTGAGGACTTTTTTGCCGAGCAAGGCGATAAAACTTGCCGCTGTATTCCACTTCGTTGTCAATGGAACGGTTATGTCCGGCAAAAGGCTGGGTGAACAGGTGATCGATGGGAGCTTTGGTGGCAAATACCGTGCGGTAATCAGGTTCTCCCAGTGCCTGTCCTGGATGATCCCAGTTCCAGTCGGTGGGGGCACCGGGAATGGTCGATCGCAGATAGTCATGGGAATAACCGGCGCTTTGGGCAATTGTGCTCAAATTGTCATTAATCGTATCGGTGAGACTATTGCCAATGTGATAGGTACGTTGGCCGCGAGTAACTGGAGTTACTGCAATCGCCGTTGCGGCTTGCGGCTCCGGAGCAACCTGGGTCATTTCCGCTACGCCACTGGCGGAGGAACTGGCAGTGCTTTCGGGAGGGGACATACAGGAGGTCAGCAGTGGGATAGCCAGTAGAGTCAGGAAATGGGAAAGCCGCCAGGAGGATAGGACGCAACGATTGCGGGTACAACTCATAAGTGAGATAGCTCAGTGAGATAGCAGTCAACATCCACTCTGTCTTAACTCATCTGATCTCCGGATTGGGAACATGGTTAATCCCGGAACAGGAGTGGCAACCGGGCCAATTAACTTTGTGCTGGGGATTTGAATGGATAGCAGATGTCCGTCAAAAAAATTTCCGAGAGTCTCCGGAATTTTGAAATCCCTGGTGTTGTTAACCCTTGAAGCACTCATAGGTACATTCTTGAAACCCGTTACCAGCGTTGCGGGTTTTTTACTGCTTATTTGATGCTTTTGGCCAATCCTTCTTGAAAAAGCTAGTCTGGAAGACAATCCTGTTCAACTCATTGCTGACCGTTACCCGCCTATGAAAACTCTGGCTGTTTTCCTCACAAGCTGTATTGTTGCCTTGTGGATTGGGGCGATCGCCATCCTATCCGTGCAGAACTTTACCCCAGTCTCCTTTCGGTTTTTCACCTTCCAGTCGATTGAGATTCCGATCGGCATTGTGCTGGCGTTTGCCGTTGGTGTCGGAGCCGTTGGCACAGCCTTGCTCCAACCCCTGCTGGGCGCATCCAGTTCAGGAAACCGTTTTGAGGAAGAATAGGGATTAGGGATCGGGATCCTAGAAAGAATACACCCGTCCATCGATCAGCACCCGTGTAATCCCTTTGGCTTGTAAATGGGGGATCGCTTTTCGCAGCACTTTCCCATCGGGTAACTTGATGACGCGCTGAGTACGAGGATTGGAATAGCGCTTAGCAACCCGGTGATTGTCAAAGATAGGTAAGGTTTTTTCTTGAATTTCTGCTTCTGGAATTTGTCCCAAATCGCCAAACTCTCTCAGGGGAGGGGCAATCAGTTCAGCCGATCGATCGACCACTAAGTAACAGGTACGGGGAATGGTTGCCTCTGCCAGGGGCAAAACCTGGACGCTGCCGCCATGACTGCCCACAAATAATTCTCGGTCTGGCAGGTGACTATCGAGATCGTCTTCATCCTCATCCTCATCCTCGTCTAGATCGTCTTCCAGGTCGTCGTCTTCCTCCTCCAGATCCAGCACCTCATCACTCAGGATCTCTTTCAACACCTCAGCTGCGACTGGGTTCCTGACTTCTCCTAGCTCTAGTTCTGGTGTCACTTCAGCCCCATCTACATCAGGCGCGATCGCAGGACTGGCAACAACTGCTGTTGCCGATTCAGTGACTGAAGATCGTTTTCGAAAACGGCGCACTGGCGGGGTAACGGTACGTCGTGACGGCTCTTCCTTGCCTGCGGGTTGAGGCTCCGGTTCAACAAACCCCAGATCTAACTGTTGTTTTACGGGTTTTACCAATGCGGCATCCGGGATCTCAACACTCTGATTATCTGCAGACCGTGCCGCTCGTTTCTGTTGAATCAGTGCTTCATACTCATCGGCTGGCAGTGTGCTTTTGAGCAACCTGCTGATCGTAGACGTACTGACTCCATAGTGAGCGGCCAGACTGGAACTGGTCTCACTCGTTTCTCGGTACAGTTGAAGAATTGTTTGCTTTTCGGAATCAGAAAGTTTTCGGGCGCTCATGCTACAGGCACTAGAAGAACAAACCAGCCTGAACTTATTGTAAGTCGAACTGGAGTACTTATGCTCTCCGACGGGAACTTGAGCGACGAGAGCGCACCGACAGATCATATTCCAGCGCTGCCCCAATGCCGAAAAACACCCCACTGAATACCCAAAATACTTCTAACCACCCGCCGCTTTGATAGTTGGGATCGCGGGTTGCGAATTTAAAAGCCATATCAGCAATGTAGAGAAATAAGGCCGCGATCGCAATCATGCGCCAGGATTGGGAAAAGCGCCCACCCCAAAAAGCCAGTAATAAAGTAGTCGCCAGCACCAGCAGCAACACATCACAAATGAGATAGTACATCTGTACCGACGCTTCTAAAGGTTGTAACAACTGCTCCAAACTTTCTACAAAGGCAGGTACTTCAGGGGCTGGTTGAGCAGTGACTACCGGACTGGGGGCGGTCAGGGGGGCAGCAGGGGACTGGACTGGTTTGGTCGCTGGAACTATTTGTGCATAAGCTGGTGCTTCTATCCATTGCCAGGCCGTTCCTTGAGAGGGTTTACCTGCCGCCGACAACGCGATCGCAATTCCCACCACCGCGATCGCCACAATCACCCCCTTCTGCCACAGTTCCAGATTTAACCGTCTGGAGAACACAACCTGCACCATCCCAATTAGCAGAAAAATATACGTCAGAATGTAGAAAAAATCTCCTGGAGAGACAGCAGGGTTTCGTTTGAGCACCAACTCCCAGTAGCTAAACAATAATCCCCCAATGAAATAAAATAACATCCCCATGCCAATGTTGAACCAGACACTCCGCCCACTCACAATCTGGGGACTGCGCCAATTCCGAAAACATAAAATCCAGGCGATCAGAAAGGCCATAGATTCCAGAATTAACGTCCCCACTGAATACCACATGGGGTGGTCTTCGCCCCTGGCGGTTACCCCAAACAGAGTAAAAAATAAAAGCGCCAACATTGCCCAGAGAACCTGAAACAGAACAATAACCTGTACAGATAGAAAGGGCTTAGAACTAGATTTATCAACACTGCTCATAGAACGTGACCAATAGAGGGTAGCTGCAGCAGGTAACAGATAAAGAAGAGTAGATGCAATGTTTCAGACACGCTATTTTAGCTGTTGTATTTCAAGCAAGCGTCCCATACATGAAGCACGATCGCACCATTAATCCAAAATTCTTTAACCTAGCGCCATAGTTTTCCAAGAGGAGATTGCTTTAGCCAGGTCAAAAATTGTTGGCTATCGGCTAGGGGTAAATCCTGGATTGCATCTACCGCGTGGGGGACAAAGCTAGTATTGCCAAAGTAGGATTTACCGATGCGGTGCAGTTCTTGTAACAAGGTGTTAAGGTGATGTTCTTGCCAGGCAGGAAGTTGCCCAGTATTCAGAGGATCTATCGTGAGCAGGTGATTAATCGCCTCTGGAGTATCGGCTTGGGGAAATCGCCATTGTTTGAAGACATCTGTTAGGTCTTTTTGAAATAGTCCTGCTTGCCGGTGGCCCAGTAAATCTTCGATGTCGAGCGATAGGGCCTGCAGCATCAACAGACACCCTTTCACATAAATCGGATTAGCTGTATAGTCGTGAGCTGGTTCCGCTTCATGGGCAAACTGATCTAGCCGAATCTTGCCCCAAACACTGTACCGTTCTGGTTCTTCCAGCAACACGCAGGCTTTGCCCTGGTTATCAGTTAATTCCCGCCAGAAAGCTTTAGCATCTTCTTCCTGAGCGGCACTAAAGACACTGATCAGGCGAAACGTTTGTCCCTGGTAGGTCAAAATAGGAATTTGCTGATCCCGTTTGGGGTGCTGAATGCTAGAGATCTCAACATCCTGCCGTTTCAGAATAAACATGACACTAGCAATTTCTCCTGTCGGGATCTGAAGTGAACCGGAAGTACCCAAGACCAATCTTCTGGTGATTGCCATGATAACCTGGAAGAAAGTGTCTGGTTGTTGGGTCTGATGTCGCTGGGTTTGTTAATTTTAATCCGGCTCATGCAAACCTCAACTTATGGAATTCCCACTTTTGGGCTTTTAGTCTACATCGGATAAGCTGCTCAAAGGATTGAAGCTTGAACTTCCTTAGTGTTAGAGAGGAGGGGGGAGTTCCCAGGTTGTTTGGGAGGGGGCAATCAACAATACTGTAAGCTAGAACAGTTTGTTATTCAGGACAACTCACATTTCATGAAATAAATGGCTGATGGGTTAACGTTTTTTCCATAAAGCTCCTTAAAATAAAGTGGAGTGTTCGTGAAATCCATTTCTATCTTAGTAGCCAGGGCTCATAGCTCAGTGGATAGAGCAATCGCCTTCTAAGCGATCGGTCACAGGTTCGAATCCTGTTGAGCCCGTTTCAATTCTTGCCCCATGTAGGGTCAATCCTTGAGGAACTACGGTAATTCAGCCACCATTCCAATGCCAGAGCGCGGCATTGCAGGCAGTTCAGCATAGTAAGCAGGGAATGTATGCCTTCTGGGTCGATCACAAACGTTGGCCCTTGACGATCGGCAGGAATCTGAATCGAGGGCTGTAAATGAGCCACAAAGCCGTAGAGTTTCTGATTGGAAAAAGAACTGTTCACCAACCAGGCTTCTGAGTTGATCGGAGTAAGCTGGGCGATCGCGGTTGGCTCAATTCTCAACTCTCGGCACAAGATGACTGGAGCGGCCTGCGCTGGAGTCTGGTCTTCCGGTAATCGTCCCCCTGGAAAGTCATGGGTCGGCTGACCCACACCGGGACGAAAATCAGGAGCCATGAGGATGATCTGATTGCCTTGAATGGGCAACACAATGACAGAATGTGCCTGCTCGACACGCCAGTATTCCAGCAACTGCCCCTGGTCATTTAGTAAATGCTCGCCAATTAATCGAAACCAGTTGGATCGCATATCTAGAAAGCGGTCCCGGGTTTCCCAGTAAGGCCCAGTTTCAGTCATCAGCGATCGTCCTAACGGTGAACTACCACAGGCGTTCCCACAGCGGCCCAGTAAAATAACCAGCGGGCATGGTCAACTGCCACATTAATGCAGCCATGACTGACCGGGGTGCCAAAGCGATTATGCCAGTAAGCCCCATGAATCGCATACCCCCTGTAATAGTACATGGTGTACGGTACATCGGGGACATCATAGTCTGCTCCTTGCATACGGGTCGAGCGGTGACGAGTTTGAATCGCAAACACACCCGTGGGAGTAGGGGTGGATGACTTCCCTGTAGAGATAATGACCGCATATACGGGCACTCCTCCCTCCCAGGCAATCAATCGCTGGCTGGTTAGATTGCTCTCAATCCATCGCCGTCCAGATTGTTTCAGGTCTGCCAAAGCCACCGTGACGCTACTGGGTGGACTGGGTTCCCCGGACTGGGAAAAGCAGGGATCTGATAAAAAATTAATGATCGATAGTAGAAACAGAGAACTGACCACCACTCTGGGGTGGCGCAAAGCAGACAGTCAATCGTTCATATTGTCACTCCTGGCACCATCCTATACTTGCCTCATAGGGAGTTGGGAAGCTGCAATCACGAACTTTAAAGTTTCTCGATATTTCTTTGTCAGCCGTTATCATTCGCGATCGTCCCGTTCTGTCTGCAGCCCTGCAAACTCTCCATCAGGGCTTTGGCCCGGTGGGTGATTGCCATCCACTTGCCCTGCTGTATCACTTCCTTGGGAAATAAATCTCCTGCCAGTCCTACGGCTACCGCTCCAGCCTGTAACAGGTCTGGTGTATTCTTCAGCGTTACCCCGCCCGTTGGAATCAGCGGAATATGCCCCAGAGGCCCCTGCAAACTTTGAATATAGGTCGCTCCACCTAAAGCCTGTACCGGAAAAACCTTGACACAGGTTGCTCCGGCTTGCCATGCCTGAACTATTTCGCTGGGCGAGAGTGCTCCTGCCACGATCGGAACTTGCTGACATAAGGCATTGTGAATTAATTGAGCGCTGACATGAGGGGTAAACAGAAATTGAGCGCCTGCAGCGATCGCCTGCTGTTCCTGCTCCAGGGTCAGCAATGTGCCTGCCCCGATCAGACAGTTGGGCAATTTTTGCCGCAGATGGTTGATTAAATCTGCAGCACGATCGCTGTTCCAGGTAATTTCTACAAGTTGAATGCCTCCTGCAACGGCCGCTTTGGCCATCTCCAACCCGACTGTAAATTCAGGAGCACGGATCACAGCAATCACAGGAGAACGATGAAGAGCCAGAAACCAGGAGTGTAATTTCACCTTAAGAAAATTAAGTAAAGCAGTTGGGTAATTTAGCGATTGATGGAGGAACTCTTGACCCAGGGGCTGTTTAAACACACCCTCACATTCCCTCATCAAAATTTTGCGTTTTTCGTGAGTCGAACAGGGCTAGATGTGCTTGTTCCTAAGTATCGAACGGACAAGAAAAAAATCCTGATTAGAAAATCTTTAATATCATGGTAATCACATCTAGAGTTATTTGCGCTCCAATGGCCTGCGAAAACACCTTTGATTTGGCGATCGCGAGATAAATGCAGGACTGTTGTAGGACAGTATCCTGCTTAATTGATCAATGAGATCCGGGAAGAGGTTGAAATATGGAAAGTGATCATTTTGAAACTGGCACAGCTATGCATAGTTCAGATCAATCAGGGACTCAGCAAGCTGATGAAGCCTCAGCTTCCTCACACCCTGTCGCAGCGGAGGTGAGTCAGCAATTAAACTTTCAAGACAGTGAAGTGATTCGGATTGAACTGTATGAAGAAGTTCCTACAATTCATCGCAAAACTGTAGCCAGTGAAAAGGTTTATATCAAGAAAGTGATTAACTTGGATTCCTAACCAGCTAAAAATTGAACCCATCTTCGTTTTGATGCGCTAAATTCCGTTCCTTCAAAGGCAGGACAATGAGTAACCAATATTCTGCAAGACCTATCGATTCCTCAGATTCAGACAGCGATCGCCTGAGAACCCTGCTGGACAACTTGAATAATCTCAAAAGCAAACTGCACCACTTCACCGTAATTGATGAACTGGGGCAACCACTGGGAGAAATCACCGACCTGATTCTAGATGCAGGGCACCAATTAAACCTTGTGATTGCCCTGGCGGATGCAACTTCTGTCTTGCTGAATGGGCGGCGCATCAAAAAAGTCAGTGTTCAGACCCAATCTGTATTTGTCGATATCACGAAAGCAGACACTCAGTTTTTGCCAGAATATTCTTCCTCTGAAGGTGCACCCTCCCTTGAGGCTCTGGAACAGACCGCCTCTCCTGCTTCAGCCGCATCCTCCCCGGATCTGTCTTTCTTAGAAGAAAGCTCTTTCCCAGAGCATTCTGCTTTCCTTAGTGAAGAACATCCTGCCCAACCCACGGCGGCAGATTTAGAACTGGCGCAGTCTTTATTCACTACAGAGCCAGAGGACTCGATCTCGTCTGAAGTTGAGTCTCTATCGCAGAATTGGGAACTATCCAGCCATAATCAGTCTGAGGACGTATTTGCAGATTGGGGTCAGAATGGGGAATCCGCAACGCCCAGTTTCAGTTTTGCACCTGAATCCTCTGAAAGTCTGGCTAGCGAACTGGAACACCTGGATTTACAACTGGATAATGACTGGTCAGAGTTGGGAACCTTTGCTGAGCCAGAAGATACTTCTAACAGCTTTGAACTCAATTTGGATTTAGAATCTTTGACCCCGGAACCTCAAGCGTTGGATGTGAGCGAAGAAGATTTGTTGGGTACTGAGTCTCTGGCGGCGGATGAATCTGTCAACCCCTTTGCCGGAGCATTACCGGATTTAAATGTTGATGCCACCTTTATACCAGCGGCAACCGAATTTACCACTGCTTCAGCCGAGGAGTTACCAAATCTAGATTGGACTGATACAGCTACAAGTCAAGAAGCACCGGATTTCACATTAGAAAATGCAGACTTTGCCTTCGATCTGCCTGCCTCAGAAACAAGTGATGCGTCAGAGAGTGTTTTCCCGGAAACCAGTGCTCCGGAGTCTGAAGCCTTTGCTGAATCATTGAATCTGGCCGACCAAGTATTAGGCTTGCAGGAGCCTGTTACCTCTCCAGTTTCTGAGGATATGTCTCCAGCGAGTTCGCCAGACTTTACGGAGCCAGATACAATCTCTTCCCTGACCGACCTGGATATTATTAGTGATCATCCCGATACTGTAGAAGACGTTGCCCCTACCTTTGACGCACTCATCGACCAACCATCTGATCAACTGACTGACAGCCCACTCAATCTGGAGCCAATAGACTTCCAGAGCGACGATCTGCTGGAGCAGCCATCCGATATATCACTGGCTGGTTCTTTGGATGTAGTACCCGATGAAGAATTCACCAGCCCACCTGTCAGCGATGAGCAAGATAATTTGCAATTGGAGTCCCCTCCCGTGAATGAACCAGAAATTCACGGTGAATGGCTGGCTGCAGCAGGAGTTGGAGCCGCGGGACCGGCTGCAGAATTTGCGGCTGGTAGTTCCCCTGACTGGAATCAGGAGGAGCCAGTGGAAAATGCGGCTGAAGAGATTACCAGTGCTCCTGCCCAACCTGCAGAGGAACTGAATGCCGAGTTGCCTTTACTAGAAGAACAATTAAACGTTGAATATCAGCGTCGTAAGGTGGGAGAAGTAATCATTCGCAAGCAGATTGAAACGCGCATGGTGCAGGTTCCCGTTCGCTACGAAAAGCTGATCATTGAGCAGGTTAGTCCAGAGCAGAAGTCTCTAGCGGAAGTGGATTTAAGCCAGGGTGCCTTGGACAATATCGAGCTCACCGGAACCGAGGATAAGCCAACGGTTACAGGCGAATTCACCTCTCCTGCAGTAGCCAGTCAGGCTTTAGAAGCGATCGCCAAAGCACTGCAAAATCGCTGCAAGAGTGTCCGAATTGAAATCGAACTTGAAGATGGCAAATTGCAGCAAACCTATCAGGAATGGCTTGACCAGTGTAGTCAGCTTTAGGAGGTCATGCGTCGTGCGTCGTTTCCAGTAAAAACCAGATGGCTAATGACGACCTCCAATTCATACTGACGTGGCATATCAAAAAAGGGGTTAGCTCTTAAATGAGTTAATCCCTCTTAATATCTGTTACAGGTGAAGAAACCGGGTGTCTGCATCAGCATCTGCAGCAACAGCATAATTCAGCAGAAGAAACCCGGTTTCTGCTACAACTCTAGGCGATCGAGGCGACCTTCACATCGCTATGCGCTAAGAGTTCTTGCAATTCCTCGGCATCTACGGTTTCCTTGTCAATCAGCATATCAGCGAGTTGATCAAGGACATGCCGGTTACTGGCTAGAACCGCCTTCGCACGACGATAGGCTTGTTCAACCAGATTCCGCACTTCATCGTCGATCGCCGCTGCAGTTTCTTCAGAGAAGTCCCGCTCCGCGGCAATATCTCGACCCAGGAACATATTGCCCTGCTGACGACCTAAGGCGACTGGCCCCAAGCGATCGCTCATGCCGAAACGAGTGACCATTTGCCGTGCTACGCGAGCTACTTGCTGCAAGTCATTGGAAGCCCCGGTGGTCACTTCCTCTTCGCCAAAGACCAGTTCTTCGGCAATCCGGCCACCCAGCGCCACGGCCATCTGGTTTTGCAGGTAAGAGCGGGAGTACAGGCCAGAATCCATCCGGTCTTCGTTAGGCGTGAACCAGGTTAAACCACCCGCACGACCACGGGGGATGATGCTAATCTTCTGTACAGGGTCATAATCGGGCATCAACGCACCCACCAGAGCATGTCCGGCTTCGTGGTAGGCCACCAGAGTCTTTCGCTTTTCGCTCATCACGCGATCTTTCTTCTCTGGGCCAGCCAGAACCCGATCGATCGCATCATTGATCTCATCCATTGAGATCTCGGTCAAATTCCGTCGAGCGGCAAGGATCGCAGCTTCATTCAGCAAGTTGGACAGGTCTGCACCCGTGAACCCAGGAGTCCGACGGGCGATCTTCTCCAGATCCACATCTTTCGCCAGGGTCTTCCCACGAGCGTGAACCCGAAGAATCTCCAGACGACCTGCATAGTCGGGGCGATCGACCACCACCTGACGATCAAAGCGACCAGGACGGAGGAGTGCCGCATCCAAAACATCAGGACGGTTGGTGGCGGCAATGATGATGATGCCCGTATTGCCCTCAAAGCCATCCATTTCCGTTAGCAACTGGTTCAGGGTTTGTTCCCGTTCGTCGTTGCCGCCACCTAAACCAGCACCCCGTTGCCGACCAACCGCATCAATTTCATCAATGAAGACGATACAGGGCGCATTGGCTTTGGCTTGCTCAAACAGGTCACGCACGCGGGAAGCACCTACCCCAACGAACATTTCCACGAACTCAGAACCAGAGATGGAAAAGAAGGGAACGCCTGCCTCTCCAGCTACCGCCCGTGCTAACAAGGTTTTACCGGTTCCTGGAGGCCCAACCAGCAGCACACCCTTGGGAATTTTGGCTCCGACAGCAGTGAAGCGATCGGCGTTCTTCAAGAAATCTACCACTTCGCTCAGTTCCAGTTTGGCCTGATCAATTCCAGCCACATCACCAAAAGTCACCTGCGTCTGTGGCTCCATTTGTACCCGTGCCTTGGACTTACCAAAGTTCATGGCCTGACTGCCAGGGCCGTTTTGAGCACGCCGCAGCAAGAAGAACAGACCGACGAGTAACAAGATGGGGAAGAACAGACTGCTGAGAGCCTTGAACCAGAAGTCGCCTCCTTCCGCTTGAGGCATGACGGCAATATCTACACCGTCCTTGGTCAAAATATCAATTAGTTCGGGGTCATTGGGCAGATTCACAGATACCTCAGTATTGCCTTCCCGGAACCGGGCTACGGAGCGATCTGCGCTAATCCGAACCTTACCAATTTTTGTATTTTCTGTGTCTCCGGCCTTCGGTTTGCCCGCCTCAACCCGTTGAATAAAATCACTATAGGGCATGGTATTTCTGCTCTGAGGCTGCCGACCATCAATAAAGGCCGTTGCCAGCGAAATCACCACGATCGCCAGCAATGCATAAAGTCCTACATTTCTCCACCGCTTATTCACCGGGGTCTGTCCTCCTATATCAAATGTGGAGTTTTATCGAGTGTACTGTGTTAATTAATATTAACGTATCTGAGAAAGAGCAAGGGGAATCCTGAGAAATTGATCTTAGAACGGGTCAATTTTGGATTGGCGATTTTGGATTTTGGATTAAAACACTTTTGCTAATCAGTGATTTTGGGGGTAGGGTTGCCCAATGTTAGGCAGTAGCGGAACGCAAGTTAGGGGAATACTGGCTCTAAGCTGTTATTCTCCCTTTTTACCTCATGGCTACTCACGGTGAGGTGTGGATTGCAATTATGAACGATCGGGCAGCAATGGACATTGCCCGCGAGCATCACTGGTATCGCATTCCAGTAGATAGCGCCCAAAAAATCATGAAACGTTACAAGTGTTCACTACCAGAGTGGCTGGCATTTTATCAAACTAAGATGTTTGGAGACGAAGCGCATTTGGTGAAATATTACGCCAAGGTCAAAGGGATTCAGGAAGTGTCCCGCTATGAGTTATTTCCAGATGAGTTACCTGGACAGAAGGCCCAAAAGCGGTACTACAAGATTGAATTATGTCCTCTGCAGCAGCTTCCTCAATGCATTATCAGCAAACGGTTTCGCCGAGTTACTTTTATTCCCACCACCTTAGAGAAGTTACAGCAAGCTAGTGAAATCAACGATTTGTGGAACGACAGTCCTTTGGAAGATGAATTATGGGTAGCCATGAAACGTTTGGGGATAGATGCTGAACGGCAAGAATCTGTGAAAACCAGCAAGGGAACTTATCAGCTTGATTTTGCGATTTACTGCAATCAGGGCAGAATTAATGTTGAGGCAGATGGAGATACATATCACTCAGTCAAGGAGCGAGTTCTTCATGACGGCGCTGCTGAATTTAATTTCAATCCCCTACAGAGGTTTGCTGCGATCGCTATGAATTCAAAT
Source organism: Leptodesmis sp. (assembly GCF_052746595.1). Classification (NCBI taxonomy): domain Bacteria; kingdom Bacillati; phylum Cyanobacteriota; class Cyanophyceae; order Leptolyngbyales; family Leptolyngbyaceae; genus Leptodesmis; species Leptodesmis sp. Next base: position 4,717 of record NZ_JBRAGO010000073.1, on the reverse strand, counting down.
CTAAAGAGTCTATAGGAAGTTTATAAACGTGATAGCGCAGGTTGGAGGCGCGATCGCTCCAGCACTTGCTTCAAAACCATTGCCGTCCAATCGATGTCAGCTTCTGTGGTGTCCCGTCCCAAAGTTAGACGAATGCCGGATTTAGCGACACGATCGCTATAGCCCATTGCTTGGAGAACGGGGCTAGGAGTAACTTTCCCACTGCGGCAGGCGGCTCCGGCACTGATGCCAATTCCAGCCAAGTTCATTTGCCGCACCAGTGCTTTACCATTCAGACTGTCACCATCAGCATCTTGCAGACAAAAACTGACATGGTGAGGCAGGCGGTTCCAACGATCGCCCGTAGGCAGTAATCCAGGAACATCTTCTAATTGATCAAATAGGCGATCGCGCAGTGCCTTCAGGCGAGGGGTTTCTGTCCCCATTTCCTGGTTGGCTAATTCTGCTGCGACCCCAAAACCAGCGATCGTGGCGACGGCCTGGGTTCCCGATCTCAGTCCGGCTTCCTGACCACCTCCGCCAATTAACGGGACTAATTCCACACCGGAACGAATGTAAAGCGCTCCGGCTCCTTGCGGCCCGTAGATTTTGTGGCTGGAGATGGACAATAAATCAACGGGTAACTGTTGCACATCCAGGGGCAGGCGACCCGCCACCTGCACCGCATCGGTATGGAAAAGGGCGCCGTAATCACGGGCGATCGCAGCTAGTTCTGAGATCGGTTGTATTGTGCCAATTTCACTCTGACCATAAATAATTGAAACCAGTACCGTATTGGCCTGAAGTGCGGTTTTCAGATCTAAAGGATGCACACGACCCTGGCGATCGACGGGTAAGCGAGTTACCTGCCAGCCCGTCTGTTCCAGCCACCGCACAGGTTCCGCAATCGCCGAATGCTCCACACTGGAGATAACCAGATGCTGGGGAGTGGTGTACTGCCGCGCTATTCCAAAAATGGCAAGGTTATCAGCTTCCGTACCACCCGACGTAAACACGATTGACTCTGAGGGGGCATTGATCAGCCGCGCCACTTGCACCCTGGCTCTTTCCAATGCCGTGGCAGCCCGCTGTCCCCAGGCATGGAGGCTGGATGGATTGCCCCACTGCTCAGTGAAAGCCTGCTGCATCGTCGCGATCGCCTCTGGGCGAGTAGGAGTTGTGGCGCTGTAATCCAGGTAGATCTGCATGGAGAGATAAGAAGATGAGCTTACTCTCTTCCAGCTTACGCCTTCTCGTTTTCTCCTGGCTCGATAATTCGTTGGAATAAGTATCCGGTGCCGCGGGCTGTCAGAATTAATTCTGGATTGCTGGGATCATCTTCCAGCTTGGCCCGTAGCCGCGAGATGTGAACATCCACCACGCGCGTGTCTACATGGCGCTCTGGAGTATAACCCCAGACTTCCTGCAGGATTTCCGATCGGGAAAATGCTTCCCCAGAACGACTGACCAGCAGTTCCAGTAGACTGAATTCCATGCCTGTCAAGCGGATGCGCTCGTCACCTTTATAGACTTGGCGCTTATTCGTATCAATCCGGATATTGTTGATATGAATCACTCCAGAACTGGGAATACCAGAGGTTCCGGTTTTTTCCACCCGTCGTAGCACCGATCGAATCCGGGCTTCTAATTCCTTAGGAGAGAATGGTTTCACTACATAGTCATCTGCTCCTAGTTCCAGGCCAGTGATGCGATCGGCCACATCGCCCAGCGCCGTCAGCATAATGATGGGGACATCAGACTCTTTCCGCAGTTCCTGACAGACTCCATACCCATCCAACTTTGGCATCATGACATCCAGAACAACCAGATCGGGGTCGGCACTGCGGAAGGTATCTAGCGCTTCTTCGCCATCTGCCGCCGTTACAACGTCGTAGCCAATCATAGAAAGACGAGTCTCAAGGATACGACGAATACTTGCTTCATCATCAACTACCAGTATTTTTTCCTTGTGATTTTCCAACGCTCTCTGGCTCCTTAAGTAGAATTTCTAATCATTAAGTTTCGTACCCTATGATTAGAATAGTACTCTATTCGTAAAGATTGGGATCGCTAAAGTAGTTTTCCTGGGGTCGCTTCAGACTTTTTTAAGATTTGTTTTATCGGTTGTCTTATCGCTTCAACTCATCTTTTTAGCTCTTAAATAATGTATGCCGAAATCGCGATCGCTATACGTTTGTAGCCAATGTGGGGCTGAGTTTTCTCAATATTTTGGTAAGTGTTTAGCCTGTGAAGCCTGGAATACTTTGCAAGAACAGGTAGTCGCTGCCAGTAATGCCTCATCAGCCCGTTCCAGTAGTTTATCAAGCGGACGATTACCCAGCCGCAGTAAACGGTCTAACTCATCGGCCCCAGCCCAACCCAAAGCCGCCTTAACCCTGGCCCAAATTTCTGACCACCCGCAACTGCGCCTTTCCTCTGGGTACGTGGAACTCGATCGTGTGCTGGGAGGCGGTATCGTTCCCGGATCCCTGATTCTGATCGGAGGCGATCCAGGCATTGGCAAGTCCACACTCCTCCTGCAAACTGCTAACCGTCTTGCCCAAAGTTATCGCGTCCTCTACGTCTGCGCTGAGGAATCCGGCCAGCAGGTGAAGTTGAGGGCGATGCGACTGGGCGTTGGGAAGCAGGGAGATGGGGCAGGGGAGGGAGATGGGGAGGATGGGGGGGAAGTTCAAAATTCAAAATTCGAAATTCAAAATTCCTTCTCTGAGGACGAAATCCAAACTCCAAACTTCAAACTACAAACTACAAACTCTCCCCATCCCCAATCCCCCATCCCCAGTCTCTACCTCCTGCCCGAAATCGACCTCGACACCATCCTGGAAGAACTGGAGTCGCTGCAACCTCAGATTGCGGTCATCGATAGTATTCAGGCGTTGTATTTCAGTGCGCTGACTTCGGCTCCCGGTTCCGTAGCTCAGGTGCGGGAATGTACGTCGATGTTGATGCAGTTTGCCAAGCGGCAGAATATTGCCCTATTTATAGTTGGCCATGTGACGAAGGAAGGGGCGATCGCCGGCCCGAAAGTCTTGGAACATCTGGTAGACACGGTACTGTATTTTGAGGGCGATCGCTTTGCCAGCCATCGTCTATTGCGCTCGGTGAAGAATCGCTTTGGGGCGACTCATGAGATTGGGGTGTTCGAGATGGCAGATCAGGGACTGGAGGAAGTATTGAATCCGTCCGAACTGTTTCTGGGCAACCGGGACGAAATTTCTCCTGGTAGTGCGACGATCGTGGCCTGTGAAGGAACGCGACCGATCGTGGTGGAACTGCAAGCCCTCGTCAGTTCCACTAGCTACAGTTCTCCCCGTCGCTCAACCACGGGCATTGAGTACAACCGACTGTTACAAATTCTGGCGGTACTAGAAAAACGGGTGGGCATTCCTTTATCCAAACTGGATGCTTATGTCGCGTCTTCCGGCGGGTTGAATGTGAATGAGCCTGCCGCCGACCTAGGAGTAGCGGTAGCAGTAGTTGCCAGTTTTCGCGATCGCATCGTCGATCCCCGGATGGTGCTGATTGGAGAAGTCGGATTGGGAGGCCAGGTACGTCCCGTTTCTCAGATGGAGTTACGCTTGAAGGAAGCGGCCAAACTCGGCTTTAAACGGGCGATCGTGCCCAAAGGACGGACATTTTCTAACGTGGGGATGGAAGTGATTCCAGTGGGACGAGTCGTGGATGCGATCGCGATCGCTCTTTCGACTCAACACTCCAACCAAGAATCAAGCTTTAATGAAACTCACTCTTAAAAGTAAGTAGCTCCGGGCTTTCTACAATGGGAACCATAAGGGGGTTAATCCAGTCCAGTACTCATGACGAATACACCTCACACCGAACCAACTTTGCAAGATCTAGCTACAAACATGCAGAATTTATCTGCCAATGTGCAGGAGCTATCTATCAAATTGGACAAAACTGCTGCAACCAATGACCAACTCAAAACTGAACTCGACAGAAGTTTAGCCGACAACGATCGCTTCAAAACGAAATTTGACAGATTCAACGATCACTTCAGCAATTCTCGGAAAGCAATGCAATGGGTGGTGCAATTGGCTTTTACCCTGATCGCCAGCGCTACCCTGACTGTCATCATTACGGCTATCGTCCGTAAGTAAAGCTATGAAGTGGTCACGGAGAGGAAAATGGTGAGGAGTTGGAAAATCGGTACATCGCTTCTGATGGCAGTTAGCATCGCCATGTTTGCTTGCAGTGCAGAAGCCCAGTACAAAGGGGACTTGACGGTTCAGGTAGAAGGGTTAAACGGCCAGAAGGGACTATTGTGCTACAAGCTCTTTTCTGGCAGTCAGGGCTTTCCCGATAGCAATGAGAAAGCAGTCAAAAAGGACTGTATCAAAATTACGGAAGAGCCAATCAAACTAACTTTTAAGAACCTGACAGCAGGCAGCTATGCGGTAGCGGTATTTCATGACACCAACGGCGATCGCAAACTCAACCGCAATAGTGCCGGAATGCCGCTAGAAGGCTACGGCTTTTCCAACAATCCGGCGGTGAAAACTGGCCCACCGAAATTTGGGCAGGCAGTTTTTCTGGTGGCTGGGCCGAATACAAACATCCGGATTCAAATGAAATACGGCAACTAGCACCGCTACGCGGAATTAAAAATGCAAAATGCAAAATTAGCAATTGTTGATAATGTAGCCTCTGTAAGCCTTTGAGACAGTCGATGCATTGATAGTGACATCCTCCCGACACC